>JBDTXL010000440.1:0-11470 GCA_040006195.1 Gemmatimonadota bacterium
TAATGTATGATTCGGTACGAAAAGCAACAAGCGGGCTCATATGCGATCGGCCCGAATTCGCGCCCAAACACCTCCTCGGACTCTTGCGAGCTGGCTTACCTAGCTCGGGCTCTCCGATTTCCCTCTTATCAGTCGAGATGTAGGTGACCGCGTCCCATGTTTTGTGAACGCCGATGAAGATCAGGAGAAGCGAGGCTCCCGCGACGGCGAACGACGCATCGAAGGGGTGGTGCCCGAGAGCGAGCCCAGCGGCCAGTACCACCGACCACGCCGCACGCGATGGCGGTGCTCGCAAGCGACTCCCACGGCGCGCCGAGCATCGAGCCGATCAACAACACCGCGCAGAAGTGCACGATAATCGGCGTCGCGAAGGCGTCGACCTGCTCGTGCGAGCGCTTCTTGCGCGACTCCGTGAGCAGCGCGATGTCGACGAACTGAAGTCCCGTCAACGCACCGCCCACAGAGCCGACGATTACGTAAAGGCTCTCCCAGCCGGAGAATGTTCCGTCAGTTTCCTTGATGAGCACGCTTTTGCCCGAAATAATGCTCCGTGAAGCTGGGCGAAGCCTGCGGCTGGATAGGTGATGCTCGTAACGTCGCTGGCGCAGTTTGCTCCTCCCGGGTTTGCGGGGTTGTCGCCCCCGCAGCCGAGCGTGGTTACGACTCCGAATAACGTCACCAGCGTGGCCATGGCGTGCAATCGACCGCATCAAATACTCTCCGGTGTATGAGTGCTGGGGATTCGCCGGCCCGACGTTACAGGGGCGCCGCGCGCGAGGAACGATTAGAATGGAGTCCATGACACTCACAACGATTCGTTCCAGCAAGGCGAGGCGGCGCGCCGCCGTCGTCGCGTGCGTCCTCGCACTGACGCTACTGATCGTCGTTCAGGCTTCCGCGCACGACACCTGGCTGATCGCACCGACGAACGTTGGTCGCGTCGGTACGCCCTTTCGGCTCGACCTCACGAGCGGAGAGACGTTCGCCAACGACGATTTCGCGATCGAGCCGGGCCGAGTCGCGCGCGCGCAGGTGCGTGCAGGACATTTCATTCGCTCGCTCCCCGTACCATCCGGCACGCCGCTCACGCTTCGCTACATGTGGACGCCGAAGTTTCCCGGCGTCGCGACGATCGGCATCGAGCTTCGCCCCAAGGTTCTAACGCTCGCCCCCAAGCTCATCGAGGAATACCTCGGCGAGATCAACGCTGATTCCGATATTCGCGCGACGTGGAAGTCGCTCGGCGACAAACAGAAGTGGACGGAATCGTACACGAAGCACGCGATGACCTTCGCGCGCATCATGCCGGCGCGTCCCGACAGCAATTGGACCGCCGAGAAGAGCTGGATGAAGCCGATCGGGCTTGGGCTCGAGCTCGTGCCGGAGCGCGACCCGACGAATCTCCGCGGCGGCGACACGCTCGTGGTGCGCGTGCTGAGCCACGGTGCGCCGCTCGCCGGATTCTCGGTGGGCGCGATCCGGGAAGGACGCTCGGCGGCGACCTTCTTCCGTACCGATGCCGCCGGACGTGCTTCGGTGCTGCTGGACCGCGGAGGGCGGTGGCTGCTCAACGGGACGCAGCTTCGTCGCTCGAAGACCGGCGCTTCGGTGTGGGAGAGCGACTTCGTCACTGCCACGCTGCACGTGGCGCCGCGCCCGTAACCGGCGCTACACCTCGTTGCGCCGGAAGCAGCCGGCGACGTGATCGTTGACGAGTCCCTTCGCCTGCATCCACGCGTATACCGTAGTTGGACCGACGAATTTGTAGCCGCGCTTTTTGAGCGCGATCGAGATCGACTCGGAGAGCGCTGTTTTCGATGGGACCTCGCCACGAATTATGGCCGGCGAGTCGCCGACGAGCGACCATGCGAAGGTGGAGAGATCTTCCCCGTCGTCGGCCATCTTCAGATATGCCTTCGCGTTCGAGATCGTCGCCTCGATCTTCGCGCGTGACCGCACAATGCCGGGATTCGCCATTGCCCGCGCGATCTCCTTCTCGCCGAATGTCGCGACGACCTTCGGATCGAAGCCCCGGAACTCCTCACGGAACGCCTCGCGCTTGCGCAGGATCGTGATCCACGAGAGACCGGCTTGGAAGCCGTCGAGCACGAGCGCCTCCCACAGCTCGCGGCCATCCCGCTCCGGCACTCCCCACTCGGTGTCGTGGTACTGCTGCATCTGCGGATCGCTCTCTGCCCACGAGCATCGGTGTAGCGTGCCGGTGCGTGACATCTGCCCTTTCTCCCGGCTGCTCACAGCCGAACATTCGTTTGCGAAGCTCTATTTCTCGGCGCGCGCGGTGCGCCACTCTCCGAGCACCGCGAGCGCAGACAGCGCCATCGCGGCGAGGAAGTATGCGAGACGAACCCCATTCGTAGCGGCGCCGTTCCATCCCGCGAAGTCCAATTCCGCCGCACCCGGTGTGCTGACGACCACATAGAGGAAGAGGAGCGATACGCCGGCGAACAGCTTCGGAGTACGAGCGACCGTTCCGAGGGCAATCGCCGCCGCCGCGAGAAAAGCCGCTCCGACTGCGAGCGAGAGCGACATCGCGGGCGCGGTAGCGGCGAGGCGAAGCAGCGGCACGATGAGAAACGCGAGCGCAATTCCGAGCGCGCCGAGCAGCTTCGCGTACGTGGAATGCTCACGCATTCCGGCGATCCCACCACGCATGCCCTCGATGCGCGCGATGCGATCGCGCGTCGGAATCTCTGCGAGCGTCGCCACGAGCATCACGAAGACGAATGGGAGCATCGACCGTAGCGAGTGCTCGGACACGAATACGCCGACAGTGCAGGTTGCCAGCGCCGCGACGAGGACGATCGGTCGAAGCATCAACGTGAGGGCGATCTCCCCGAGCGTGGTGCGAAGCAGGCCGTGTCCGGCCCACGATGCCGGACGGATGCAATCGAGCGCTCGCCTGAGCGGCGCGGCGACGCGGCCGCGCACCGTCGTGCGCGCGCTGCCCGTGCCGCCCTTTATGCGCGCGGGATCGAAGCGCGCGAAAGCCAGCCACGCTACGAGAAGGGCGGGGAGGACCAACAGCGCCGACGTCGCCCGCGCTCCTATTATTGGCACAGTCCACTCGACTCCCTCGAAGCGCCACGGCGACATCGCAGGATCGAAGTGGCTGCTGCCGATGCTGATTTCTGGATGCGCGCGGAAGTCGCTGGCGGCCTGGCCTTGCGCAGCATTGATGATGAAGGCCATGCCGAAGACGTCGAAGTTCGCGGCTATCCCCGGTTTCCCGACATCGGCAGTCGACGCAGGGATGGCAAGGAGAAACGTCCCGAGAAAGAAATAGAGTACATCGCCGACACGCCCCGATAGGGGGCGCACGCACTCGAACATGAGTGCGAGACCCGACACCACGACGACGACCGGTCCGATCACGGCGCCGAACATCGCGAGATAGGTGAGGGGCTCCACGGGCGCCTCGCCGCGAAGGCGCTGCATCGCCATCACGTTGAGCATATAGACGAACACGATCAGCGAGAGGAAGGCCATGCTGCCGAGCAGCTTCCCGGAGAGATATTCCGCGTTGCGCACGGACGTCGAGGCGATGACGAAGCCCGTGCGAGTGTCGACGTCGCGGCGCACGGTGTTGCTGATCAGGTAGAAGCCCGCCATGCCGAGTAGCACGGCACACAGCGAGGATGTGGCCAGCGCGATCGTTGCGGAGTTGTAGAGCGCGCGATGGCCGTTCACGATCATCAGCGCGCGTCCGGTCGACAGATCGGGCACGACGATGTAGGCGAAGATGCACAGCGCGACGAGCAGCACCGCCGACGATCCCCGTGCCATGCGGATGCGCATGTCGGTCGCCGCGATCGTGAGCACGCGACGGGGCCGCGAATCGTGAGCCGTAGTGCTCATGCGGCGGACCCGAAGCTGACTGCCCCGTAGTTGAGAGTGAAGATGAATGCGTCCTCGAGATCGGGCTCGACGCTCACCGCATCCTCGATCGGCTGCTCGGGATGCACGATGCGCGCGAGCACTCCATCGCTGCCGCGAGCGGTACGCACAATGCGCAGCTGCTTCCGCACGGCGTCGAAACGATCGGCCGGGATCGTAACCTCCCACACGCTTCCCTTCGCCATCTGCAGGAAGTCCCGCGGCGCGGCGGTCGCGAGAAGGCGGCCCGACTTCATCACCGCGATCGCCGTTGCGATCGTCTCGATGTCGCTCACGATGTGCGTCGAGAAGACAACGAGCCGCTCGAAGCCGATGTCCGACAGGATATTTCTGAAGCGCAGCCGCTCTTCGGGATCGAGTCCTGCCGTCGGCTCGTCGACGATGAGCAGGGCGGGATCGTTGATGAGCGCCTGAGCGATGCCGAGTCGCTGCTTCATCCCCCCGGAGAATCCGCCGACGGTGCGATCGGCCACGGCGTGCAGATTCACGAGCTCCAGCATCTCGGCGATCTTCGCCCGGCTGTGAATTCCCTTGAGCGCCGCGAAGTACGTGAGGAACTGCAACGCGGTGAGCCCGTCGTAGACGCCGAAGTCCTGCGGCAGATATCCGAGCTTCTCACGCACCCTGTCGGGATCGCGAGCACTGTCCACACCATCGAACAGAATCCGCCCCGATGTCGGTTTGGTGATCGTGGCGATCATCTGCATCAGCGTCGTCTTGCCGGCGCCATTTGGGCCGAGGAGCGCGAGCACGCCGCTGCGGAGATTCAGCGTGACGTCGCTCACCGCGACGACGCCGTTGCGGAAGCGCTTCGTCACACCTTCGAGCGACAGTGCGAGCGCAGTGGGGGTAGTGGTGGTCATCTTCCCCCTACTGACCTACGCCGAGCCCGGTTTCAAATCATAGCGCTCAGGGCGCGTCGAACGTCGCTTCGTCGCGGAACTTCGCCTGGTCGAGCCCTTTGATCGTGCTACGGCCGATGATCTTCTGGAAGTTCGCGCCCGACAGCTCGGCTAGCGACAAATCGGTGCCCGTGAGATTGGCGCCCGTGAGCAGCGCGCGCGTCAGCTTCACCTTTCGCATGTTCGCACCCGTAAGATCCGCGCCACTCAGATTCGCTTCGCTGAGATCGACGCGCATCACTCCCATCGGCTGATTGCGCGGATCCGCGCCGAAGTCCGCGTGGTCGAGCTTCGCGCGCACGAAGATCGCGCCCTGCGCGGCGCCGATGATGCGCACGCCAGTGAGATCGGCATCCGTGAAGTTCACGCCCTGAATGATCACGGCGTACATGCTTGCGTCGCGGAGCGTCGCGTGCGTGAAGTCGGTCGCGCGCATCGTCGAGACGTCGAGCGTCGCCCCGGAGAGATCTGCGCCGCTCGCCTTCGCGCCATCGAAGTTCACGCCGAACATCTTCGCCTTCATCATCTTAGTGCCGACGAGCATCGCACGCGAAAGATTGGCGCGCTTGAAGTCGAGCCCGCTGAGGTCGAGCCCC
The DNA here is from genome assembly GCA_040006195.1 of Gemmatimonadota bacterium. Taxonomy (GTDB): domain Bacteria; phylum Gemmatimonadota; class Gemmatimonadetes; order Gemmatimonadales; family Gemmatimonadaceae; genus FEN-1250. Next base: position 5,414 of record JBDTXL010000440.1, read on the forward strand.
GACAGATTCTGCCCTTCGAAGCTCGGTGCATGATCACCTGTTGCGGAGTCGAGGCGCGCGACGACCTGCGCGCGTGTGAGCGCCGCCGAGTCCGGCTGCGCCCTCACCCCGCCGCACGCCAGCGCCGCCCCCAGCGCGAGCGTGCACGCGATCATGCTCATCGCCTCACCAACCCAGTCGTCAACGGCGCGCCTGGCCGTGCGCGTGCGCGATGCGCCGCAGCGCTGTCCGGCTGCCCCCATCGGTCGAAGACATCAGCCATCGTGGCTTCCGTGCGTCGGTAGACATAGAGATTCACGTGCGACCTCGAGCGAAGGGTGTCGAGCAAGGCATTCAGCCGTGCGACGGCGGCCGCTGGCTGGTTGTGATCGCGAAGTATCAGCGCATCCACGCGCGACAGCGATGCCCATCGTGCATCGCTCGTCGGGAGATTGCCCTTCCACAGCGCGCGCGCGCTGTCCGCCAGCGGAATAGCCCTGGCATCGTCGCCCGCGCGCGCCGCGAGCTCCGCGCGATTCGCGAGCATTGTTCCCCGGCCGATGCGCTGAAACGGCATCGGCTGCACGTCGGCGAGCAGCACATACGAACGCTGCATGAGCGAGTCGGCGATCGCCCCATGCCCCATCATCGCCTGCGATGCCGCGAGATACGAGATCACTCCCGCGGAATCCTCGGACGTCGCCGCCGGACTCGAGCTGAGCCGCGCGAGCTCGTCGCGGAACGTCGCCGACGCCTCGTCGTTGCGCCCTTGCCTGCGCAGGCTCTCGCCCAGCAGAATCAGCGGCGAGGTTCCGGCGAACGGTTTCGGATTCTTCTTCTGATCCGCGACGAGCTGCCGAAACACACCTTCCGCCTCCGCGTACTTCTCGTCGCCCAGGTATGCGCTGCCGAGTGTGGCCGACGCTTCGCGATTGGGGATGCCCGGCGTCAGCTTCGCGCGGATCGCGTTCGCTTCGACGCTCGCGGATTCGGCGCCGGCGTATTGCTGCGATCTGAGCAGGAGTCGGCCGAGTGTCTCGAGGCGCGTCGCGAGATCGGCCGAGTCGCGCCCGAACGATCGCTGGCTGCCAACGGCCTCGCGCAGCAGGAGCTCGGCGCGCGTCTGGTCGCCGTTGGCCAGATAGATCTCGCCGAGTGCGGACTGCATCGTCGCGCGGACGTTGGGCTGCGTCGCATACTGCTTTGCGATCGTCGGCTCTGCATGATCGAGAACCTCGCTCACCGAGAGCGGTTTGCCGAGCGTGTCGGTGAGCTGTGCGAGGAGCTGCCAGAGCGTGTGCGTGACCGCGCTGGCCTGATCGCGCTGCGCCGCCGTCCGGTCTGACTCGAGCTTGAGATGTGCGTTCTGTTTCTGCGCGACGATAGCGAATGCGGCGAGGCCGAGGGTGACGATTGCGCCGACCGTCACCGCGACGCGCTGCCGACGTACGAATTTTCTCGTGCGATAGAGGCGGCTGTCCGCTCGCGCGAGCACGGGGCGCTGCTCGAGATGGCGACGCACGTCATCGCCGAGGCGATCGACGGACTGGTAACGGCGCTCGGGCTCCTTTCGAAGCGCCGTCAGCGCGATAGTGTCCAGATCACCGCGCAGTGCCCGCCCGTCGGGAACGACCGCGGACGGCGGCTTCGGCTGGGCTTCGCGAACGATGCGCGTCCAGTCGGCGGGGTTGGATCGCGCGAGATTGAGCGGGCGCTCGCCGGTGAGTAGCTCGTACAGCACCACGCCGAGCGCGTACACATCGGCAGCCGTGGTAACGGTTTCGCCGAGCACCTGTTCCGGGCTCGCGTACTCCGGCGTGAAGGGCTGGAAGCCGGTGCGCGTGATCGGCGCGTCGGCGCCGACCTGCGGCGCAAGCAGTTTCGCGATGCCGAAGTCGAGCAGCTTGATGTGCCCGTCGGCCGTCACGAGGATGTTCGACGGCTTGAGATCACGATGCACGATCAGGTTGCGATGCGCATACGAGACCGCGTCGCAGATCTGGAGAAAGAGTTCCAGCTTCGCGGCGAGCCCGAGTTCGTGGGCTTCGACGTATTTGTTCAACGGCATTCCGTCGACGTACTCCATTGCGAACCACGGATGCCCGTCGCTCGTGACGCCGCCCTCGAGGAGACGCGCGACGCCCTGGTGCTCGAGCGTCGCGAGGATCTGTCGCTCCTCGGTGAAGCGACGAAGGAGCACGCGGTCCTGATCGAGCCCGCTGCGCATCACCTTGAGTGCCACGCGCGGCGCGAACTCTGCGTCGCCGCGCGAGGCGAGATAGACGGAGCCCATCCCGCCGCGTCCGAGCACATGATCAATGATGTACGGGCCAATCCGCTCGGGCGCCGAGGCTTCGCGCTCGGCGAAGAGCGGCTGCGCCCACGCGACGGCGCCTGCGTCGGTTGCGGCCTCGGCTTCGGTCTTACCGGCGGAAACGAGCAGTCGCTCGACGGCCGCGCGGAGCGGCGTGTCCTTGCCGCACGCGGTGTCGAGATACGCCGGCCACGAATCGGGCGCGAGCTCGAGAGCGGTGTCGAGAATGGGCTCGATGCGCTCCCACAGCTCGGCGACAGCAACGCGCGTCACGGCTCCTCCGCCTCCATCGCCACGGCGAGCCAGATGCGCGCCTTGGTCCAGTCGCGCCTCACGGTGCGCGGTGTGAGCTGCAGGGCGAGCGCGGTCTCTTCCTGACTCATGCCGCCGAAGAATCGGCAGTCGACGACGCGGGCCAGTCGGGGATTCGAAGCGGCGAGAAGCGTGAGCGCCTCATCGAGTGCGATGAGCTGCTCAGCGCGATCGTCGGCGGCGACCTCGATGTCGTCGAGCTCGACGCGCATCTGCACACCGCCGCGCTTCTGCGCCGTACGCTGCCGCGCGTAGTCGATGAGCACGCGTCGCATCGCCATCGCTGCGATCGCGAGAAATTCCGCACGTCCGCTCACATCGAGGTGCGAGGGCGCAGCGAGCCGGAGATAAGCCTCGTGCACGAGCGCCGTCGTGTTCAGTGTGTGACCGACGCCCTCGTGGCGCAGCTGCCTGCGCGCGATGCGCCGCAGCTCTTCGTACACCAGCGGCATCATCCGCTCGACCGCACCGCCCTCGGGCATTGTGACGCTGCCGGAAGGAGTGTCTTCCTCGTCGCTGACGACGTCGGAATCGTCGGGCTGAGAATGCGAGGTCACCAGTTGTCCACCCGTACGCGAGGGAGAGGTTGAATAATAGCATAAACGCATGAAAGCGAGTGTGCACACCGCGGCACGCTTCGGCTTGCGCACATACGGAAACGCTCTCCATCCGACACGATGGAGAGCGTTTGGTACAACGGTGAGCGTAGCTCATGCCTATCCGGCGACGCTTCCGTTCCTGAGCGATGCCGTATCGATCACGAAGCGGTACTTCACATCGTTCTTCAGCATGCGCGCATACGACTCGTTGATCTTCTGAATCGGGATCATTTCGATCTCGGAGACGATGCCATGCTCGGCGCAGAAATCGAGCATCTCCTGCGTCTCACGAATGCCACCGATGCCAGAGCCCGCGAGCGATGCGCGCCGGCCGAGCAGCGAGAAAACAGGAACGGAGAGAGGAGCGTCCGGTGCGCCGACCATGCAGAGCACACCGTCGCGCTTCAGCAGGTGCAAGTAGCTCGCGATGTCGTGCGGAGCGGAGATCGTGTCGAGGATGAAGTCGAAGGTGCCCGCGTGCGCGGCCATCTGCGTCGCATCCGTCGAGATCACGACGTCATCGGCGCCGAGCTTCTTCGCATCGGCAACCTTGTTCTGCGAGGTCGTGAACTGCACGACGTGTGCGCCGAATGCGTGCGCGAACTTGAGTCCCATGTGGCCGAGGCCGCCGAGTCCCATCACGCCTACCTTGCTGCCCTTGCCCACATTCCAGTGGCGGAGCGGTGAGTACGTGGTGATGCCCGCGCAGAGCAGCGGAGCGGTGGCAGCGAGATCGAGCTTGTCGGAAATGTGGAGCACGTATTTCTCGTCGACGACGATACCAGTGGAGTAGCCACCCTGCGTTACCTCACCGTTTTTGTCGCGGCCGTTGTACGTGAGCGTGCATCCCGGATTGTTGCAGTACTGCTCCTCGCCCTCCTTGCAGTTCTCGCAGACGCGACACGAGTCGACCATGCATCCGACGCCGGCGAGCTCGCCGACCTTGAACTTCGAAACGGAGCTTCCGACGGCGGTGACGCGGCCGACGATCTCGTGGCCCGGCACCATCGGGAAGATCGATCCGCCCCACTCGTCCCGCGCCTGATGGATATCGGAATGACAGACGCCGCAGAAGAGGATTTCGATGGCGACATCGTTGGGACGTGGCGCGCGGCGCTCGAGCTGGAATGGCTCGATCGGCGTCTTGGCGCTGAGCGCAGCGTACGCGGCGGTCTTCGTTCCTGCCGCGTTGGCGCGCTTTGCTTCGTATTCGGCGGTCTGTGGCATCAGCGAATGTCCTGGGTCAAAGGCGTGGGCGGATAGTCTCGATTCAATCATCGGGCGGGCGATTGCGTTCCCCCGGTGCTACGTGTTTGTCTTCGCTGCCGCTCGCAGCATGGCGACGAACGCGTCGACGTTGGTCCAGTCGTCATCGTATCGCTCGCCGTTCACAAAAAATGTCGGCGTACCGTTCACTCCGCTCCGAACGCCGCTTCTGAAATCGGTGCGCACGCGGTCGGCCGCAGTGCCGCCGGCGTAAGCCTGATCGAGTTCTTCGCTCGTGAGGCCAAGCTGCTTTGCGTAGCCGGCGAGGTCGTCGTCGTCCAGCGCCTGCTGGTTTTCGTAGAGCGTATCGTGCATCGACCAGAACGCTGTCTCGCTCTTCGCTCCCGCCGCCTCCGCCGCGATAGCCGCATGCTCGGCGAACGGGTGCGCCTGGCGAAGAGGGAAGTTTCTGAAGACGAAGCGCAGCTCCTTTCCCATAGCCTTTTCCAACTGCTTCACGATCTGGTACCCGGCACCGCAGTACGGACACTGATAGTCGCCGTACTCGACGAGCGTGACGCGCGCTGAGGCCGGACCCGCTGCGTGATCCTTCTCACTCACTGGCGGCGCAAGCGTCTGCGCGTCGTTTTTCGCGCTCACGACGCTCTCCCGGCGGCGGCGGAGCCGCGTTGTTCGGGTGAGAGCGCTTCGAGTGCCTTGAGAATTCCCGCGGCGCCCGGATTCACACCATCGGGTGAGAGCAGCGACCAGCGGACGATGCCGGCAGCATCGAGCACGAACAGCGAGCGCGAGGACTCGCCGAAGTCATCGTGATACGCTCCGTACTTCTTCGACACCTCGCCCTTCGGCTCGAAGTCGGCGAGGAGAGGGAAGTGGAGAGTGCGATCCTTCGCGAAGGCGAGATGGCACCATACGCCATCGACGGAAATGCCGATCACCTGCGCGTTCGTCTCGGCGAACTCGTCGAGCATTTCGTTGTAGAGCGCGACCTGATCGCCGCACACGGGACTCCAGTCCGCCGGATAGAAGACGAGCACGACCGGTCGCCCGCGGAAATCCGAAAGCGAGATCTTCTGGTCCGGTGTCGAGTTCAATGTGAAGTCGGGTGCCTGCGTTCCGATCGAAAGCAACTCTCTCGTTTTGGTCGTATTCGTCGTTGACATACTAGCTCCAGCTCGTGGTGAACTTTTTTCAGACGCGGTTCAGGATTTCGTCGATGGCTTCGAGGTCGCTCAGGCTCAACTCCCAGCTCGGCGACCGCGCGTTGCTCCGAGTTTGCTCCGCGCTCGTTGCTCCGGCGATCACCGAGGCGACTACGGGGAAACGAAGCAGCCATGACATCGCCAGCTCCAGTATCGTGCGATCGTTCGCCCCCGCGAATGCGATCAGCCGCTCGATGATGTCCATGTTGTGATCGGTGTACTTCTCTGCGAGCCATCCTCCGTCCGCGATTCGCGTGCCCTCCGGTGGTTTGTTACCCTTTCGATACTTACCGGTGAGGAGACCGCTTTCAAGCGGGAAGTACGGCAGATACGCGAGGCCCAATCGCTCGCATTCGGGAATGGCGTCGAACTCGTCGTCGCGCTTGAGCAGATTGTAGTGATTCTGCACGCTTGCGAATCGCGC
>JBDTXL010000441.1:0-14531 GCA_040006195.1 Gemmatimonadota bacterium
CGATAGGCGATCAGCTCCCACATCATGGCGAGCCACGCGAGCGTACAGGGGAGTGTCTTGAGCCGGTAGTGCACGAAGAAGTTCTGCTGCCAGCTCTTCGGCGTGATATCCGTCGAGGAGATCGAGACGATCAGGATCGTCAGTACCATGATCGTGTTGTGCCACCAGCTCCGCGGCGTGGCGACGAACCAGATCGCGATTCCCGTCACCGCGATGACGAACGACGGGGATTCGGACTGGTGGTTGAAGATCACCATGTATACGAGCAGCGCGCACAGGAAGCGCACGCGGAAGGTCGCGAATGCCCAATTCCTCCAGCGCGCGAGCGGAGACATGAGCAGCACCGTGCCCGCGAGCTGCAAGGGCCAGTTCGGCCAGCTCACTCCGAAAATGAGGCGCAGCTGCTGCATCACACCGCCATAAAGCCCGCCGCCACCGCCTCCGCCAACCGACAGCGCGTCGACCGCCTCGACCGCGCGCCACGACTGGTACTGCGCCGCGAGCTCGCTCGGGGACACCACGAGCAGCGGGAGGGCGAGCACGACGGAAGTGGTGAGCGCCATCATGAGCGCGAAGCGGAACCGCCTCGGATAGATGACCGCGAGCGCCAGTGCCGCGAGCGGAAAGATCTTCACGGCTGCACCGACCGCGATCGCGAACGCGGCGCCGAGCTCCTGTCGTTTCTCGAAGCAGAGAAAGGCGAGGATCACGAGTGCAGTGACGAGCGAGTTGCTCTGCGAGCGCTGCATCGAGCGAAGCGCTTCGAGGTAGATGAGCGCGAGTGCGACGGTTGCCTGACGCGTCGGGAGGAGTTTTTCGACGGCGACGAACAGCAGGAGCGTGTTGAGCGCATCCCAGAGCGCGAGCGACAGTGCGAACGGGAGCAGGGCGAACGGAGCGAACAGCACCGCGAAGCTTGGGCTGTATTTGTAGAGGTCCGCGTGATGCTGCAGCTGGGCGGCGTACATGTCCGCGCCTGACGACAGATTCAGAAACGACCAGCGAAAGATCAGGAAATTGTTGTCCGGTCCGCGATGTCCGTATGCCTTCCCGACCGCGACTACGAGGATCGTCACGACGTAGAGTGCGAGCAGCCAGCTGCGCGCCGAAAGGCGGTTCAATCGCATGCGGAAGTCTCGCCATCGCGCCTTCACGCCGGAAGTCCGCCAGTTGACTCACCTACAGCCAGCGCCCACTGTTCGCCATGCGCCGAGAACATCACCTCCCCGTATCGAGAACCGCCCGCTACTTCACGGTCGGGGAGCCGCACGCATCGCTGACCGAGCTCTGGTTCGTGTGCCACGGATACGGGCAGCTCGCGGGTCGCTTCGTGCGCCACTTCGAATCCATCGAGGCGCCGAGCCGCCTGATCGTCGCGCCCGAGGCGCTCTCCCGTTTCTACGTCGAGGTGCCCGGGAAGACGCACGCGGACACGCACGTCGGCGCGAGCTGGATGACGCGCGAGGATCGGCTCAGCGACATCGAGGATTACGTCGAGTATCTCGACGCGCTCCACGCGCACGTGACCGCGCAGCTGAAGGGCGCGAGGGTGCGCTTCACCGTCCTCGGCTTCTCGCAGGGGGTGGCCACGGTCGCGCGCTGGCTTGAACGCACGAAGGTGCACGTCGATCGCGCGCTGCTTTGGGGCGGGCTCATGCCCACGGACATCGATCTCGCCGCAGCAACGGCACTCCGCGGCGCGCGCATCACCTCGATCGCCGGCACCGCGGATGAGCACGCAACCGCCGATCTGCTCACCGAGCAGGGCGCGCGCCTTACCGCGAGTGGGATCGTGAGCGAGCATGTGAGCTTCGACGGAAGCCACCGCATCGATCGCCAGCTACTGGCCCGACTCGCTAGCGAGCCGGGCTCGTGACGGCGGCGGAGCTCGCGGCCGCCCGCGCGCGCATGAATGTGAGCGCGCTCGCTAACGAATGCTCAGTGCGCCGGTAGCAGCTGTACGACGACGTAGCGCGATGTGTCGAAGTATTTTTTCGCAGCCGACTGGAGTCCGGCCGAGCTGAGGGCGCGCACTTCGGCGTCGTACTTGAGGATGAGTGCCGGATCCCACGAGTTGACGTCGTAGCTCGCGAGGAGGCTCAGCCAGGTGCGGTTTTGACGCAGGCTCGTTTCGCGCGAACGCAGATCGGCCTCCCGGATCTTCTGGAGATCCTTCTCGGATACGCCGTGCGCCTTCACACTGTCGATCTCCGCGAACACCGCCTTCTGCAGCTCCGCCGCGCGCTCGGGCGCCGAGCCGAAATCGATGCGCAGCGAGTAGCTCTCCTTCGGAAAGTGCGATGGACTCGCGCTCACACCCACGCCGTATGTCCCGCCCAGATCCTGGCGCAGCCGCTCGCGCAGCTTGATCTCGAGCAGATCCGCGAGCGCGCTGATCTGCTGCACGTTTTCCCAGGTGAAGTCGAAGGGGCCCGTGAAAACGATCGCCGTTTGCGCCTTCGGCTCGATGCCGCGCTTCACTTCGCGTGTGATCACGCCCGTGGGATACGACATGCCGATGTCCTTCCACTTCTCGCCGGCGTGCGTGGACGGCAGGCTTGCTATGTACTGCTCGACGAGCGGCTTCAGCTTGGTGGTGTCGATCGTGCCGACGAAGACGAAGGTGAAGTTGCTCGCATCGGAGAAGCGCTGTTTGTAGATCGCAATCGCGCGATGCAGGCGCACGTACTCCATGTCCTGCGCGGTCGGTGCCTTCGCTCGCGGATGATGCTGCGCGAGCGTCAGGTCGAGCGTGTCCGAGAATGCGGCCGATGGACTCACCGCCCGATTCGCGAGCAGCACCTCGATCTTGTTTCGATATGCTTCGAAGGCGGCGCTGTCCGCGCGCGGAGCGGTGAAGGTGAGATAGATGAGCTGCATGAGCGTCTCGAGATCCTTTGGCGAGCCTCCGCCGGAGACTCCCTGCTGAATCGCCCCTATATACTCGCCTACCTGTACCGCCTTCCCCGCGAGCAGCTTCTGAAGCGAAGTCGCGCTGAAGGTGCCTATGCCGCCGGCGTCGACGGCTGCGGTCGCGATGGTCGCGTCGAGATAGTTGGAGTCGCTCACCACCGACGTGCCGCCAGGGGCGTACGCGCGAAAGAGAAGCTCATCGTCCTTGAAGTCGGTTGGCTTGACGAGCACGCGTGCGCCGTTCGAGAGCTTCCACTCGGTGACGCCCACCGAAGCGATCTGACTCGACGACACGACCTTCCCCGGTGTGGGAGCAATTGGAATCAGCGGTGCGGAGGAAACCGAGTCCGTGTACGCCGCGACATTCACCTTCGCGACGCTGTCGAGCACCGCGCGCAGCGCCTGCTCGCTCGGCAATCCTGCCGCGGCTTTCTGCGGCGCGTTCACCACGATCACGCGGCTCCGATTGCTCAGCCACTTGTGAGCGAGCGCATTCACCTCGGCGAGACCGATCCCGGGGAGAAGCTGCTGATAGAGCTTGTACTGCTGCGCGATGCTCGGCGTCGCGGTCTTCTCCAGAAATGCGCTCTCATACTCCGCCACGAATGACGCCGACGGCGTCTTGTCACGCTCGGCGTACGCGCTCTCCATTCCGCGCAGCATCTCCTTCTTCGCGCGCTCGAGCTCGGTCGCGGTGAAGCCGTGCTGCGCGACGCGCTCTCCCTCGGTGACGGCCGCGCGCAACCCGATCTCGACACCGCTGTCGGGAACGAGCGCCGTGAGCACATACACTTCCTTCGAGCGGATCAGCCGTCCCTGATTCGAGAAGGCGCCGATGAACGGCGCTCCAGGTCGCTGCGCAATCTCCTGCAGCCGCGCATTGAGCATGTCGTTGTAGAGCGAGCCGAGCATCTCCGTGCGGAAGTCGCCAACGGACTTCTGCGGCGAGAGCGGTTGCAGATAATAGACGGCGACAGTCGAGCGTGTCGCCTCGCTGTCCGTCGCAATCGTGACGAGCGTGGAGTCGTGATCGGGAACGGGGAAGGTCGCGCGCGGCTTCGCGCCCTTCTTCGCGGGCCAGCTCGCGAACTGCGCCTTGATCATGCGCTCGACCTTGACCTTGTCGAAATCGCCGACGGCGACGATCGCCATCAGGTCCGGGCGATACCAGTCGTCGTAGAAGCGCTTCACCGTCGAGCGCGGCGCGGTCTCGAGGATGTGCTTGTCGCCGATGGGCAGTCGCTGCGCGTATCGCGAGCCGCTGAAGATCACGGGGAATTGCTTGTCGCGCATGCGGGCCGATGCGCCACGCCCGAGCCGCCACTCCTCGATCACGACGTTGCGCTCGCGTGCGAGCTCCGTCGAGTCGAAGGTGAGCCCGCGCGACCAGTCCGCCAGGATCTGAAATCCCTTGTCGAACAGCTTCGTGCTGTCGGTCGGCACCGTGAGCTCGTACACCGTCTCGTCGAAGCTCGTCGACGCGTTGAGATCGGCGCCGAAGCGCACGCCGGTGGACTCGAGATAGTCGACGAGCTCCTGCTTCTTGAAGTGCGTGGTGCCGCTGAAGGCCATGTGCTCGACCATGTGCGCCAGGCCGCGCTGCGTGCTGTCCTCGAGCACGGAGCCCGCGTTGACGACCAGGCGAAGCTCGGCTCGCTTCTCCGGCTTGTGATTCACCCGGATGTAGTAGCGGAGCCCATTTGGCAGCACCCCCGTGGTCACGGCCGGATCGACCGGCAGCGGTGCGGCGAGCTTGAGTGACGGCCCAATGTGCGCGCTGTCCTGCGCAGCGAGGGGGGCAGTCGGGAAGGCCGGCAGCGCCAGCAGCGCCAGCGCGCAAAGGCGCACGGATGCGTATGAATTCACGGTGTTGGATCGCATTCGATTCATGGGGAAACGGATGCCTGAAGATAGTGGCCGGCCTCTCTCACCGCTCTGGACAGCAACGCCGCCGGCACCAAATTGCGACATGAAGAAGCTCGCCGTGCTTTTCGCCGCCGTCGTGGCGGTAATCGTGGTCGTCGTGATCGTGCGCACGATGCGCTTCAAACCGGTTCACGGCGCATCACATTCCGACGTGGTGCTCGCGCCCCAGAACGACTCGCTGCTCGCTGCCCATCTCGCGGGCGCCATCAGGTTTGCGACGATCTCGAAGCAGGACTCGGGTCCGGAGCTCGTGCCCATGCGCGCGCTGCACGCCTATCTCGCGCAGACATTTCCGCGCACGTATGCGACACTCGCGCACGAGGTCGTCGCGCCGGCGAGCCTCCTCTTCGAGTGGAAGGGAAGCGACGCCTCGCTCGAGCCGATCGTGATGATGTCGCACCTCGATGTCGTGCCGGTGGAGGAGGGCTCCGAGCGCGCGTGGACTCACGCGCCCTTCTCCGGCGATGTGGCCGACGGCTTCGTGTGGGGGCGCGGCACGCTCGACGACAAGGTCGGCGTACTGTCGACGCTCGAGGCGATCGAGGCGCTCGTCGCAAAAGGTTACGTCCCGAGGCGCACGATCTACCTCGCGTTCGGCGACGACGAAGAGGTCGACGGGCACGGCGCAGGCGCAATCGTCTCGCTTCTCAAGTCTCGAGGCGTGAAGCCGCTCGTCGCGATCGACGAAGGTAGTGCGATCATTCGCGGGATCATACCCGGCGTCGCACGCCCTGCGGGGCTGATCGGCATCGCCGAGAAGGGGCACATGAGCGTGGCGCTCACGGTGATGGCGGCGGGCGGGCACTCCTCGATGCCGCCGCCGCAGACGGCGGTCGGCACCCTGGCGCAGGCGATCGACCGGCTCGAGAAGCATCCGCTCCCCGCGCATCTGGGCGGCGCGGCTGAAGGGATGCTCCAACAGCTCGGCCCCGAGATGCCGCTCGGCGCGCGCGTGATGATGGCGAATCTCTGGCTCACGCGCCCGCTCGTGACGTGGTCGATGGAGCGTTCGCCGGTCACGAACGCTTCGCTCCGCACGACGACCGCGCCGACGATGATTCAGGGGAGCCCGAAAGAGAACGTCCTTCCGATTCGCGCGCAGGCCATCGTGAACTTCCGCATCATTCCGGGCGAGACTCCGGATGGCGTCGTCGCGCACGTGAAGAAGGTCGTCGATGACACCAATGTCATGGTCACGATTGCCGGTGTCGCGACGCCGCCGTCGCCGGTGTCCAGCACCACCTCGGCGGCGTATCGCATCCTCGCCCGAGACATCGCGGTGCTCGAGCCCGACGCGATCGTGGCGCCGTCGCTCGTCGTCGCCGCAACGGACTCCCGGCAGTACGGCGGTTTTGCGCACGACGTCTACCGCTTTCTACCGGTGCAGATCGGCGGGAAGGATCTCGAGCGCATCCACGGTACCAACGAGAGGATCGGCATTCACGACTACTCGCGCGGTGTGGCATTCATGACGCTCCTCATCTCCGATCTCTCCTCGCAGTGACCACGGAATCGCTCGAGCGACGCGTCGAGATCGAGACGCCGGAGCAGACGATACTGTCGTACACCATCGCTGGCGTTGGCTCGAGGGCGGCTGCCACGCTGGTAGATCTCGTGATCATCGTCATCGGCCAGCTCGCCGTCTTTCTCGTTATCGCCGAGATCAGCAGCGCCTTCGGCAATCACACGTCTACCGCGCAGAAGCTTTCGGGCGCGTGGGTCACGGCAGTCGGCATCCTCGTTTCATTCTTGATTCTCTGGGGCTATTACGTCTTCTTCGAGGCGATCTGGGACGGCCAGTCGCCCGGCAAGCGAATGTTGGGAATCCGTGTCGTGCAGGATGGGGGCTACTCGGTCTCGTTCGGAGCGTCTGCCGCGCGCAATCTGCTCCGTGCGATCGATGCACAGCCGGGGATCACGTACGCCGTCGGCCTCGTGACGATGATGATCTCGAAGTCCGGCAAGCGACTCGGCGACATCGCAGCGGGAACGATCGTCGTGCACGAGCAGCGTGCGCTCATCAAGTCCGCCACGCGAAGCGCGAGTGATGTCGTCACGCGTGCCGCGATCACCTCTCGGCTCACCGAAGAAGAATTCGCGCTTCTGAGCCGCTTCGTAGCGAGGCGCACGGAGCTCGACCCAGCACTACGGAACAGGTTCGCGGCGCAGATCGCGAAACGGTATGGCGCACACCTCGTCGACAACGGCAGCGCTCCGATGGCGCAGCTCCTCCGTCTGTTCGAGACCGAGTCCGATTCGCGCGCGCGCGGCCTCCCCTCTCCCGGCGCGAAGGGCGCCGCGCGCGAGCGGCACGCCATCGTCGCGCTCAATGCCGGACGATGGCGCGATTTCTCCGTGGCGCTCGCGGCGGCGCAGAGCCGCGGGCTCCGCGCGCTGACTCCCGATGAGGTGAGCCGCCTCGTCTCGCTCTATCGAGAAGTCTCCACCGATCTCGCGCGCCTCCGAACCGCGTCGGACAGCGAGGATCAGCAGGAAATTTTCTACGTGAGCCGCCTTCTCGGCGCCGGCCACAACTTTCTCTATCGTCAGCGCCCGCTCTCCATGCGCGATGTCTGGCGCTACGTGTCGGTGTCGGTGCCGCGCGAGGTGCGGCGCTCGGCGTCATTCATCCTCGCTGCGGCATTTTTCCTCTTCGTGCCCATGGCGATCACCTTTGGAGTGCTCGTGAGCCATCCGGCACTCGCATCGGAGCTGCTTCCCGCGGGAATGATCGATCGCGTGGTCGAAGGCGCGCATCGCGACAGCACCGGAAAGCACGAGTACATCACCACGAATGACTTCCAGCGCCCCGTTCTGGCGAGCAGGATCATCCGCAACAACGTGCAGGTCACCTTCGGCGTATTCGCCGCGGGGATCACCGCGGGCATTCTCTCGGTGATCATGCTCATATTCAACGGCGTGAGCATCGGCGCAGGCTTCGGTCTCTACGCCAATCACGGAGTCTTCTATCAGATTCGCGACTTCGTAGTGGCGCACAGCGTGCTCGAGCTGAGCGCCATCTGCATCGCAGCGGGAGGAGGATTTCTGCTCGGATGGGCGCTGCTGATCCCCGGCGACCGAACGCGACGCGAGGCCCTGGTAGTCAACGGCCGCCGCGCCCTACGGCTGATCGCGGCGTCGACGCTCATGCTGCTCGCGGCGGGAACGATCGAAGGGCTCATCTCGCCTCGCACCGACATCCCTTTTCCGGTGAAGGCCGCCGTCGCGACGTCGACCGCGATTCTTCTTGCCTTCTGGTTCTCGCGGGGGCGCGGGGATGAGACCGGCGCGCCGGGGGAGGAATTCGCCTACACAGAGCCGCGTGCCTTGAGCTCGAGATAGTGATTCACGACGGAGCTCGCCAACTGCTTCGGCGACACGTCGAGTACCGAGACGCCCGCCCGGCGCATGCGCACGATCGCCTCGTTGCGGGCGCCGAGCAGCTCCTCGGCCGCCACGCTCCCGTAAAGATCGCTCGACGTGCTGTGGCTGGTCGGAATAGCCGCGCTCACGAGCTCGTCGTTGCGCAGCGCGACGACGACCAGCAGATGGCGCATCGCACTTCGCACCGTGTGCGCGATTACTGCCTGTGACGAGCGCGGATCGATCACATCCGTGAAGAGCACGATCAGTGAGCGCTTGCGGTGCCTGGTGGCGAGCGTCCGGAAGGCGGTCGCGTAGTCGGGCTCCGTCATCGTCGCGCGCGCGGGGATGAGCGCCTGGCGAATTCCGCGCATGGCCTTGTCGCCGCGTGCGGGCGGAACGAATGCGCGAAGCTCGTTGTCGAAGAGCAGAAGGCCCACCTGATCGCCGGCCTGCACCGCGACGGATGCGAGCAGCGTCGCGGCCGACAGTGCGTACTCGAAGCGTGGCACTCCAGACGCGAGCTGCGTCATCATGCGCCCAGCATCGACGGCGATCATCACCGTCTGTCCCTGCTCGACGGTATACTCGCGCGTCATGATCTTCTGGCGCCGCGCCGTCGCCTTCCAGTCGACGTGACGCGGATCGTCGCCTACCGAGTACTCGCGCAGTGATGCGAAGCTGCTTCCCTCGCCGCGCTTCCGGATCGAGCGAATTCCGGCGTCCCGCAGCCGATGCTGGATCGCGAGCAGGCGGAGATTGCGAACGCCGGCGAGCGATGGCGTGACGAGAATCAAGTCCCCGGGCTCGTAGCGCAGGCTGTGCTGCACGAGCCCGAGCGCGCCCTGGATGCGCACGACCACGGGGCCGAGCGCCCATGACCCTCTCTCGCGTGCCACGAACGTGAATGGGATCAGCGTCTCTTCGTTCGCGGCGACTGCGTGTATCGCGCCGCGCGTCTCGGGCGATTCGAGCACGTGCGGAAGGGCGTCGAACAACGTGAATCGCAGCACGCGCCGCGCGGTGGAGCGCACGCGGTACTCGCCCCGCTCGGCGTCGCCGAGTCCGACGTTGGAGCGCACGATCCGCTCGGTCACGACCTGCCACCGCGCTGGAAGGAGCAGCATGTCCACGATGATGGCGACTGCGAGCATCACCGTGACGACCACGCCCGCCCTCACCGAGATGAGCCAGACGGGCGCCGAGGCGACGACGATGAGCACGAGCCGGCGCGTCGGGATGACGCTCACCACAGAGCGTCCGATCTTTGCGAGCAGCTCGCGCGCACCCGTCACTTGGGCGCCACGATGCGCGTGAGGAGCGCGTCGAGCACGTCGTCGCTGCTTCGTCCTTCGACCTCCGCTTCGGGCGAAACCATCACCCGATGCCGGAGCACTGGAAGTGCGAACTGCTTCACATCATCGGGCGTCGCGAAGTCGCGGCCGCCGAGGAGCGCGGCGGCGCGCGCGGTGCGGAAGAGCGCGACGCTCGCGCGCGGAGAGCCACCGAGGGTGAGTGAGGGGTCGTCGCGAGTGGCGCGCACGATGTCGGCGATGTACTCGCGAACCTCGGGCGCGACCTTCACGCCATCGACTGCGCTGCGGAGCTCGCGGCACTGCGCCTCGTCCAGCACCGCGGGCGGCCGCACATCGGATGCGCGCTCGGCGTCGAAGCCGCGCGAATAGTTGTCGAGCATCCCGAGCTCCGACTCCCGCGACGGATACGTCACGCGGATCTTGAGCAGGAAGCGGTCGAGCTGGGCTTCCGGGAGCGGATAGGTGCCCTCGTATTCCACCGGATTTTGTGTCGCGAACACGGTGAATAGATCGCCGAGCGTACGCGCCTCGCCATCGATGGTGACCTGGCGCTCGCCCATGGCCTCGAGCAGCGCCGCCTGAGTTTTCGCCGGCGCGCGGTTGATCTCGTCGGCGAGAAGCATGTCGGTGAACACCGGGCCTGCGCGAAACTCCGACGTGCGACCTCCATCGCGAAGCACGTTGATGCCGGTGATGTCCGACGGCATGAGATCCGGCGTGAACTGGATGCGCCCGAAGCGCGTGTTGAGCGCACCGGCGAGCACTCGCACCAGAAGCGTCTTCGCCGTTCCGGGCACTCCCTCGAGCAGCGCGTGCCCTCTGGCGAGGAAGGCGACGAGCGCCTCGTCGATCACCCCTTCCTGTCCAATGACGCGTTCCGAGACCACTGCGCGCACGCGCGCGAGCGATTCGGAGACTTGCTCTGGTGTGATCACGTGATGATGTTCCTCTCGATGTGGTCGATGGCCGCGCCGGCGGAGACGAGCTGTTCGGCGGTTGGCGTCTCGACGAGCGCGCGCGTGAGTGTGTCGATGTCGTTGCCGAGCTTCGGGAGCCGTACTCTCAGGAGCGCGAGATACCCCTCATCGCTCAGCGCCGTTGCGGTGCCGAGCGGATGGCGGCGACGCACGCCGCGCACGAGGCGCTGAACCGCGAGCGACGTGGCGCTGATTCCCTCGTACGCCCGTGAGAGAGCGCCCACGTGCTCGAGCGGCGATCGCCGTTCCAGCTTCGCGCGCGATGTCGGAGCAATGGGCCGCACGCCGATCACGAGCAGGTAGAGCAGTCCTGCCGCGGCGAACTGTAACGCGGCGTGCCCCCATCGCGTGCCAAGGAGCGCCTTCTGCAGAACTTTCGTAACGGAGATCGACTGGCCAAAGCCCTGGTGATACTCGTCGAATATGATCGGCGACCTGCGAGTGGAGTCGAGGCTCTCGAGGATACGCACGGCCAGCACCGTACCGGCCGTCTTGCGCAGGACATCATTTCGGAAAAAGGTCGGATCGGCGACTGCGACGACGGCACCGTGGCCAATGGGGATGAGTGCTATCTCCGGGTGAACGCGCCTGCGAATCGGCGTTCGGATGGAGATGAGCGTGGTCGCCTGCACGGGCCACACGCCAGCCGAGTCGGAGTCGGATGCGGGAACGGCCTCGAGATAACGATGGAAGGATCGCGCATCGAAGATCCCGAATGCTTCACGAACGGTGTCGACGGGGTCGTAGCGTCCGAGTAGGCTGTCCTCCACCGGATAATACGTGTTGATCGACTTGCCCGTCGAGCGCACTCCGATCGAGTCTGCGATCACGCTGCCTTCGTCGGGAACGACGACGCCCCTCGCGCCGCGCCGAACGGCCTCGAGGAGCAGGTGAATCTCGACCGCGCTGGGATCGATCGGCGTATTCAGCATCACGTACGTCGATGTGGTGTCGAGCTCCTTCGCGTACGGAATGATCCGCTCTTTCGTGGTGTAGCCGAGCTTGTCGAGCACATCGCGCAGTCCTCGAGAGCCACGCACGGTGTTCGAGCGCGTGCTCAGATAGCCGCCCTGTGCAACGTCGGCCGCCGGAGAGAGCAGCACGGCAAATACGAGCGCGAGCAAGAGCGCGGGGAGGATGAAGCGCGGCTTGAGCCAGCGCTCGGCGAAACGCTCAGCCATGCGGGCGCACTATCGGCAACGCGAGCGAGAGCAGACGCTCGTAGCGGTCGCGGTTGCATTCGCCGAATCCGTAAATCACGAGCTCGTAGGCACGCGCGAACTCGCGGAAGTTCGGGAAGATCGGCGAGGAGTGGCGGCGCACCTCGCGCACGTAGTCTCCGGCGGTTTTGGATGGATGCAGGCGCAGCTGGTTCTGCTTTGCGCCCGCGTCGAGGAGGGCGGCGTAGAGTGCGTGCGCGGCGGCTGTGAAGTCTCCGCGCGCCGCGAGCTGCTGCGCGGAGCTCCATGCGTCGCCACGCGAAACGCCTGCCTGAGCGTGCCACTGGCCGCCGACGCGTTGCGCGGTGCGCAAGCGCCAGAGGTAGAGCCAGCGCGCGATCACGGCGGCGGTGAGGAGCGCGAGCCCGATGACCACCGCCCAGAAGAGCGGCGGCGACTTGTGCAGCACACCGAAGGCGGGCGCGAGCCAGGCGACGAAGCGCCCGAACATTTCAGAGACCCAACCCCAGAAACGACTCAGCAGCGAAGTCCGATTGTACTTCGGCGTCTGATACACCGATTCGACGGCGCGCCTAATCGTCTGCTCGGGGAGTTGATCGAGGAGCACGCGCATTCGTGTCAGGGATTCCACGGGTGAGATCGACGCCTCAACATACCGCGCCTGCTCGCCACCAGCGAACTACAGCGGATAGCTGTCGCAGACGGAGCGCACGGGACACGTCCGACAGCCGAGCGAACGCGCAGTACAGACCAGGGCGCCGAGCTCCATCAGTGCCTGGTTGTGCACGTAAGTGGTCGCCCCGGTACGCGGGAGCACAGCGCGCGCAATCTCCCACGTGATCTTGTGGCCGGCGTGCGTGCGCGGATTCACCATGGGAGCGAAGACGCGCGTGAGCACTCGCGCGACGTTCGTGTCGACGAGCGGTGCGCGCCGCTCGTAGGCGAAGGAGGCGACGGCGCCGGCGGTGTAGGCGCCGATGCCGGGAAGCTTGCGGAGCGCGTCGGGGTGCTCGGGGATCGCTGCGGGCTTGCGATCGCGCACGATCGTTCGGGCGAGCAGCTGAAGGTTGCGCGCACGGGCGTAGTATCCGAGTCCGCTCCAGGCTTCCCTTACACGGGCAGGTCGCGAAAGCGCGACCGCCTCGAGTGTCGGGAACCGGCTCAGGAATTCGGCGTACTTGGGGATGACGCGCGATACCTGTGTCTGCTGGAGCATCAGCTCCGAGACGAGTATATGGTAGGGATCGCGGGTCCGGCGCCATGGCAGATCGCGCGCATTCAGTCGGTACCAGGCGCGCAGCTTGCGGCCGAAGGCTGCGCGTCGCTCTGGCGTTATCGATTGGTGAGTCACTCGGTGGAACGCTAGGTGGCCGACTAAGGGCGTGCAACGGGGCGTGCAACGGGGGCGTGCAATGGGGCGTGCAACCGGGGCCGATGTTAGCTTTTGAGCTCGCCGCAAACCGCCGCGGGCCGTCCGTTCGACTAGAGGAGCAGAGTATGAATGTCGTTCGTCTTTCCGCGACCCTGCTGGTTGCGAGCACGCTGCCGGCGCTTGGGCAGATCCATTATACGCCAACCGTGCAGCACTATCGCCTTCATTCCACGGTCTCCCGCTCGCAGGAAATGAACGGGCAGAAGACCGACGGGCTCATCACCAACGAGCAGCAGGTGACGGTGACCATCCAGGCCCCGAAGTCGAAGGGCGCGGTCTCCGACAAGGACACGCTGCAGTTTGCGGTGACGCTCGACTCCGTCAACATGAGCTCGAACCTCGCCGTGCAGCTCCCGAATGTGCAGGTGATGCAGGGAACCAAGGTGAGCGGGATCATGCTGCCGACGGGGAAGGTGTTGAGCTTCAGCTCCGACACAAAGGCGACTGACGGTGTGGACCGCGAGTCCATCGTTGCGAGCATGGCGCACTTCCTCCTCACCCTGCCGTCGACGGCGGGCGCTGGCGCGAAGTGGGCCGACACCGCCACCACGAGCTTCTCAAAGGATGGGAGCTCGCTCAACACCCGGACGATCACACAGTCGCAGGTCATCGGCGACACGACGGTGGCCGGGCAGACAGCGTGGCGCGTGCACCGGGCGTCGACGCTCGTGATCTCCGGCACCCAGGTGCAGGAGAATCAGAAGATCACGATGGACGGGACGGGCACCGGCGAGGCGATGTACTATATCGGCACCAATGGCGTCTACCTCGGCTCCACGTCCACGCAGACGATGAAGGAGACGGTGAAGGCGGCGGGCACCGTGATTCCGGTGACGCAGACCGCGACCTCGACCGTTACCATCGCGCGCTGATCTACAATCGCGCCGCGCACGCGCGCGACGCCGCGGTCGTTCGAGCAGCTTCACCGATGGGGGAGCGATGGCGGACGAACAGCGAATAGCTGTGTTGGAGCAGCACGTGCGCGCGCTCTACGAGCAGATAGGAGCGTTGCGCGCGGAGCTCGGAGGGGCGGACGTTGGGTCGCGAGCGCAGGCGGCGCCGATCGTCGAGGCGCTGCCGGTAGCAGAGGCGGCGCCTATCGTACAAGCTGCCCCGATCGTTGAAGTTGCGCTGGCATCGTCCGGGCCGCCTCCGATTGCCCCTCGCGTTGCACCACCGCCCCCCCGGCGACCTCCAATGCCGCGCCCGCTGGCGGCGCCCGACATCGATTTTGAGAAGCTCCTGGGCCGCTACGGCACAATCGCTGTCGCGTCGCTCGCGATCCTCATGGGCGTCGGAACCTTCCTCTCCTGGGCGATCGAGCACGGGTATCTCGGACCGACAGTCCGCGTCATCCTCGGCTTCATAGGCGCGGGCATCGTCGCTGCCGTCGGGCTCTGGGTGCGCGAGAAGCGCGACGTTC
>JBDTXL010000442.1:0-1777 GCA_040006195.1 Gemmatimonadota bacterium
ATTGCACTTCATGGAACGCCGATGTGAGCCCCTTGAGCCGGGGTACCGCATCGTCACGAAAGGTAATACGCGCCTCATCGCCGCGCACCAGGATTCCCTCTACGCCCAGGGCGCCGCCACTCACGCGCAACAACGCGCTCGAGAGGAAGGCCATGGCGGGCGTCGGCAACGGTCCGAATCGATCGCGCAGCTCGTCGCGGAGCGCCTCGACCTCGTCGGCCTTCGTGAAGGTCGACAGCCGGCGATAGACGTCGAGCTTCGCTTCCTGAATAGGCAGATAGTCATCGGGGAGGAAGGCGGCGATGTCCATCGATACATCGGCCGGACGCAGCTTGGGGGCGTTGTCGCCCTTGATCATCCGGTTGACCGTCTCGTCCAGCATCCGGAGATAGAGCTCGAAGCCGACCGCCTGCACGAACCCCGACTGCTCGGAGCCGAGGAGGTTGCCGGCACCGCGGAACTCGAGATCCTTGAGCGCGATGCGATAGCCGGAGCCGAGTTCGGTGTGATGCTCGAGAACGGACAGGCGGCGCTCGGCGTCGATGTCGACGGAATCGGGGACGAGGAGGTAGCAGTAAGCGCGGCGGTACGAGCGGCCGACGCGGCCGCGCAGCTGATAGAGCTGGGCGAGTCCGAAGTGGTCGGCGCGATTGACGAACATCGTGTTCGCGTTCGCGACATCGAGCCCCGACTCGACGATCATCGTCGAGACGAGGACATCGACCTCGCCGCTCACGAATTTGCGCATCGCCTCTTCGAGCTCGCGCTCGCGCATCTGCCCGTGCGCTACCGTCACCCGCGCACGCGGCGCGAGACGCTGAATGTGATCGGCGATGGCGACGATGGTCTCGATGCGATTGTGGACGAAGAAGACCTGGCCGCCGCGATCGAGCTCGCGTGCGATTCCCTCCTCGATCAGTCCCTCATCCCACGGCTCGACGAAGGTGAGCACCGGCGAGCGGTCGAGCGGTGGCGTCTGAATCACCGTCATGTCGCGCAGCCCCGCAAGCGACTGGTGCAGAGTGCGCGGAATGGGCGTGGCCGTGAGAGTGAGCACGTCGGTCTCGAGCTTCAGCTGCTTCAGCCGCTCCTTGTGCTTCACACCGAAGCGGTGCTCCTCGTCGACGATCACGAGGCCGAGGTTACCGAAGTTGACGTCGGGGCTCAGGAGCCGATGCGTGCCGATCACGATGTCGACCTTCTTCTCGGCGATGTCGACGAGTGTCTGCGTCGTCTCCTTTGCGCTCTGGAAGCGCGAGAGCGTTCTGACGGTGACGGGAAAATCCGCGAGGCGCTCGGTGAAGGTGCGCCCATGCTGCTCTGCGAGAATCGTCGTTGGCACGAGCACCGCAACCTGGCGCCCGGATTGGACAGCCTTGAAGGCGGCGCGAACGGCGATCTCGGTCTTGCCGTAGCCGACGTCGCCGACAAGGAGCCGATCCATCGGGCGCGTGGACTCCATGTCCGCCTTCACCTCGACCGTCGCGCGGCGCTGATCCGGCGTGTCCTCGAAGAGAAAGGACGACTCGAGCTGGCGCTGCCACGTGGTGTCGGGAAACGCGGGGATCTTGTCGGCGACGCGGCGGCGCGCGTAGAGGTCGAGGAGCTCGAGCGTCATCTCCTGCAGCGCGGCGCGCGTCTTGTCGCGCTGCTGCGCCCAGCGCTTGCCGCCGAGCTTGTGGAGGCGCGGTGGCGGCGCATCGCTCGAGACGTCGTCGGCCGAGCGATAGCGCTCGACCTGGTCGATGCGGTAGAGCGGAACGTTGAGGCGATCGCC
>JBDTXL010000443.1:0-6079 GCA_040006195.1 Gemmatimonadota bacterium
TGGTGGGCGGAACTCGAGCGCATGCGGGGCTGTTCGATGGGCTCGCGATGGGCACGGAATCGGCGCTCGACGCGCTCGTCGAACAGGCGGGGCGATTGGGGCTGACGGCGGCCGTTACTGAGGAGTGCTATGATGTGGATGTGCCGGCGGATCTCGAACGAATTGCGGGAGAGTTGAGGGCCTGGCCGGCGCGAGCGCCGAGGACGGCGGCGCTGCTAGCGGAGTGGGGGGCGGCGGGATGGGCTTCGGGGGAGAATTAGGTGCTAACCTATTGACACCATGCTAACCCACTAGCATATTCTCCGTGTCCTCACCGGAGAACCGCACCATGCCGTCCCCCGCCGTCTATTCCCAGCTCGGCCGCCGCGAGCGCCAGCTCATGGAGATCGTCTACCGACGCGGCCGCGCCACCGCCGCCGAGATTCTCGAGGAGCTTCCCGATCCGCCGAGCTATTCCGCGGTGCGCGGGATGCTCCGACTGCTCGAGGAGAAGGGCTACCTGAAGCACGAGCAGGACGGTCCGCGCTACATCTACCTTGCCACGGCCGACGTGAAAAACGTCAGCAAGTCCGCGGTGCGCGATCTCGTTCGGACGTTCTTCGACGATTCGGCCAGCGCCGCCGTGGCAGCGATGATCGGCCAGTATGAAGGGCACCTCAGCGATGCGGATCTGGATCGTCTTGAATCTCTGATCGAGCGCGCACGTACGGCCGAGCGCAAGAACACCAAAGGAGGACGGTCATGACTCCATTTATTGTCTCCCTCGCGGTCAAGCTCACGGCCCTCCTGATTGCCGGCGGCCTCGTTACGGCTGCCTTGCGCCACTCGACATACGCCGTGCGCCACATCGTGATCGCCGCGACGCTCGCCTGCGTCGTCGCGCTCCCCGCGGCAATGATCCTCGTTCCGGAATGGCGCGTCGCGGTTCTACCCTCGGCGGCGCCTACTACTATAGAATCGGTGGTTACGGCGACGCCGGTCGCGAAGAATCAGTCTATACGTCCGGTTCTCGTCACCAGCTCGCTCGCTCCATCGATTGCACCTACGCGGGGCTTCGCCTCCAAAGTCATCGACGCCGTCGTTCGCCTGACGCTCGCGCCGCGCGCGTTCTCCGTTCCGCAGACCATCCTCCTCGTCTGGCTCCTGGGCGTGTTCATCGGTCTCGCCTGGATCACCCTCGGCCGCATCGGCCTCGCGCGCGTGCGCCGGAACGCAACCGCACTCACGACATACGAATGGCGCACGATCCTCGAGGCCGAGGCGATGCATGCGGGCGTGGCGTGCCGCGTTGCGCTATTCACGAGTCCATCGGTGAGCATGCCCGTGACGTGGGGCGTGCTTTCGCCGGTCATCGTTCTCCCTGAAGCCGCGCTCGAGTGGGCGCCCGATAGAAAGCGCGTCGTCGTGATGCACGAGATGGCGCACATCGCCCGCCGAGACTCGGCCACGCAGCTCGTCGCGACGCTCGCATGCGTCGCGTACTGGCTCCATCCGCTCGTGCTGCTCGCGGCTCGGAGACTTCGCGCCGAGTGCGAGCGCGCGTGCGACGAGCGCGTACTGGAGCGCGGCACACCGGCCGCTGAATATGCGGCACATCTCCTCGACGTCGCGAAGTTCTCCCGTTCGTTCGGCGCATCGAGCATCGTCTCCGTCGCGATGGCGCGGCCGTCGCAGCTGGAGGGTCGACTGCTCGCAGTGCTGCGCGCCGAGCCGCGTCGCGCACGGATCACGACTCGCACCCGAGTGCTCGCCGCGATGACCGCCGTGGCGATGCTGATGATCGTGTCGGCGTTCAAACCCGTGGGTCGCGAGGTGCAGGCGCGCACGACGGTGCGTACGACGATTGCCGTCGCGTCTCCCATGCTCGTCGTGCAGCAGGCGTCGGAGGTGCCCCACCCGGCGCGCGTCGCTCTCGTCGCACCAGTCGCGCAAATCGCATCACTCGCGCGCTCGCATCCCGACTCCACGTTCAGCAAATCCGTACCCGCCAAGTCCGGCGGCACGCTCGATCTCGATCTCGACACGGGCGGCGACATCGATATCGCGGTCACGGATGATTCGAAGATCACCGTCAGCGGGTCGCTCGGCGGACGCGATTGGCGCGACGTCACTGTCGATCTCGACGCGCACGGCGACGGAGCGCAGCTCACCGCGCGCTACGTCGGCCGCTCCGACACACAACAGTTCGACAACACCTTCACCATTCGCGTGCCGAAGCACTACAACCTTCGCATCCACTCGGCCGGCGGCAACATCATCATCAACGGCGTCGACGGCAGGCTCACCGGCGAAACGGGTGGCGGCAAGATGGAGATTTCTCACGCGAGCGGATACGCCAACCTGAGCACCGGCGGCGGCAACCTGCGCGTGTCCAACTCGCATCTCGATGGCTCCGTCGCCACTGGTGGCGGCACGGTCGATCTCGACCAGGTGACTGGCAGTCTCGTCGGCTCCTCGGGGAGCAGCGCGCGCACCAACGGCAACTTCGACTTTCGCTGGCCGGCGTTTCCGAAGATGCCTGCGCTCGCCGAGCTGCCGAACATCCCGGAAATTCCGTCGATCCCGGAGATCGACCGGGAGACAATGAAGCAGACGATGAAGGCGTTGAAGCGCGCACAGCGGACGATGGAGCGCGCCCACGCAAGCTCGCAGAGCGACTACGCAGATGCCGATGATGCCAGCGTTGCAGAAGAGATGAGCCGCGATGCCGCAGAGACGAGCCGCGATGCCGCGGAGCTGAGCCGCGAGTCAATGGGTCGCGCACGGGAGTCGATGAAGCTCGGTCGCGTTCTCGCCGATAGCATGCGTATCATGATCCGTCGCAACCTCGGCGATCTCGACAGCACGATCGTCATCGATAGAGACGGTGGCTCGATTCACGTCCTGCGCGCGCGAAAGGGCGCTCGGCTTCGCACCGGCGGCGGCAACATCAGCATCGACGAAACGAACGACGATGCGACGGCGACGACCGGGGGCGGCGACATCACCGTCACGGCGGGGAAGGGAAAGGCGCACGCGGTGGACGTGAGCTCCGGCAACGGCAACGTCGACGTCGTGATCCCGCGCGGCGCCGACGTCACGCTCGATCTCGAGACTGCGTACACGCAGAACTTCGGCAAGCACACGCAGATCAAGGGCGACTACGCGCTCGAGCAGACGGAGACGCCGGATTGGGATTCGACGCACGGTACGCCGCGGAAGTACGTCCGCGTGAAGCAGAAGATCGGGAAGGGCGGTGCGCTGATCCGCGTGCGCACGGTGAACGGCGACATCAGGCTGTCGGAAGGGAGCTGAGAGGGAGGTTCGGCCTTGTCAGTTGTGGCATCGCTCATCCATGATATAGTCAGGAGCAGGCAGCTTACCGACTCTTGAACGTCATGGGTGACGATGCGCGCAACGCCGAAGCAAACGCGAGCTCTGATTGCACTGGCGAGCACCGTGCTGATCGCCAGTGGCTGTAAAGGCGGCCAGCCTCCGCACACGCCGGAGGTCGACTCGCTCGCGTCCTCGATCAACAAGCTCGAAGCCGCGTCGCATCCTGCTCTGAAGTCCGGGCACAAGTACGGTCTCCCGACCGGGAAGGTCCGCGTCGCGAATCTGCTCGAGATCGACGGCAAGCCTGCAGGCCCGCTCGACTTTTACGAGTACCGCAGGCCTGACTCGAGCGACGCGCCGATTATCAAGCATCTCGAATACGGCAAGATTTCCGGATACGTCTCGCCGCGCGCCGATTCGCCGAACCCGGGCGCGAAGAGCTTCCTCTTCGTCTTTCCGGCGGACCAGAAAACGAGCGTGCGTCCCTTCGGCGGCGTCATCGATCAGTCGGGGTGGGAAGCCGGCGACCGGATGTCGATCGCACTGGGTCCCGCGCAAGATGCCGGCAGCGGCGCATCGATCGCGGTCGTGGCGATAGCCGAGGGGGGGAGGCGGGTGAACTCCGACCAGGCGGACAGCGCCAAGAAGATTCAGAGCGCCGAGGGGCTGCTCGTCGTGCGCGCAGCGAACTCGCACGTCGACGCGCTCCCGGAGCTCTACTTCATGATCGACGGCAAGTGTCCCCACGCGCCGAACGACATGACCGCCAGCGGCGACACGGCGAAGTACCGGACCATGCCTTCATCGGTCTCTGCCACGCTGTTCTTCCCCCTTGCGCCCGGCACGCACACGCTCGGCGTCGTCACCTCCAAGCGCGGATCAGGGTTGTCGAATTGCAACGGGCTCGCCCCGGTGGGCACGACTGCGTCGGTGAACGTCGAAGCGGGACGGCGGTACATGGTGTGGGTGTTCGGGCAGTCGAGCGATGGCTTCAAGGTCGTCGCCGCGCCGGTCGCGACGCAGTAGGGGAGGGGAGCGCGGGTGGCTGCAAAGAAGGTGAAGAAGCGCGCGAAGAAGTCGGCGGCGAAGGTGAAGAAGCGCGCGAAGAAGTCGGCGATGCTCGCGCCGAGCTTCGACGACGATGACGTCGAGAGCGGCGTGACAGCGGTAGTCGCGCAAGTCTGCGGAGTGAAGCCGTCCGAGGTCGGCGGCAAGCCGCTCTCGAAGCTGACGTCCTCCTGCGACATGGTGTTTCGCGGGAGACTGGCGTCACAACTCAACGCGAAATGGCGCACGCTCAACCCGCGCTTCAGCTCCGATGATCTGGCGTGCTCCGACACCGTCGACTCGCTCACGCGCGAAGTCACGGACAGGCTCGGATGATCGATCGTCTCATGCGCCATCGCACCACCAATACGATCGCGCTCACGCTCCTTCTCGCCCTCGGCACATCGCTAAACGCGCAGAGTGCGAGCGACCTTCGCGTTGTGCGCCGAGCGGACAGGCGAGCGCTGGTACTGCTGCTCCCGCTCCCGCTCGCGGACTACAAGCGTCCGGTGAACACGAGCCGCTTCATCCTCCTGGACCGCGCCGACAAGTCGCTGCTCCCGCTCGAGGGTGAGTCCGACGTCAGCGAGCAGGGGTGCGCTCGTCAGGGCTCCGCACGCATGCGTGTTTGCGTGGTGCTCGCCAAAGGTGCTCCCGCGCTCATCGACTCGCACGCATACATCCTCGTACTCGACAGCATCGCGCTCAAATCGGCTTCCGGCCCGCTGTCGATCGGCGCAAACAGCTCGCTTCAGCTCGAGCCGGTCACTGCGCAGCTGCGGCCGATCGCCAAGCCACCGACCAAGGTCATCGAGGTCACGTACGATCTCGACGCGCTCGGCGACTCCACTCTCGCACTCGAGCTGTACGAGGCGGGGAAAAGAATCGAGATCCCGGAGAGCGCGAACAGAAAGCCCGGCCAGCCGCTCTGCTACAACGTCAACACGCTGTCCTTCCGCTGCACCTTCGATCAAGGCATTCGCCTCCACTCGGGCGAGGAGATCAGCGCGAAGTTCAGCCGGAGCGCACCCAGCGATTTGCCTTCGCCGACCGTGACCATCAAGCCGGTCACGTACACGAACAAGACTTCTGTTGGGCTGAGCGAGCAGTCGAGCTGTTCGATCTGCATCAGCGGCGGCTACTCGCAGACCACGCGATCGAAGACCGCAACCTTCCAGGCGACTTGGCACAACACGCCCTTCGCGCTGCGCACGATCATCGAGCACGATGACGGCTTCGGCTACGAGGGCTCGTTGTCGCCCTATCTCGACCTCTCCGTTTCCACTGACGCGAGCACGAAGGGATACATCAATCCGGGTGTGCAGTACTCGGGGCTCATGTACTGGGATCAGAACACGCACTTCCTTCGCGCGCTCATCGCGACGCTCACGCCGCGCGCGGAGCTCGACAAGAGTGCGACCGTCCTCAACTTCATCCCGCTCGACTTCGTTCTCAACCCCGGACTCGGCGGTCTCACCTCGCACGAAATCTTTCTGCACGGCCTCGTGCAAGTCTGGCCGAGCGCCGGCTTCGAGAAGGGGTGGACGATACGCGGACGCGACGTATCGCGCGACGAGTCGAACGACCCTTCGCGCTTCAAGGGCGGCGTGAGCGTGATCGCCAAATGGTTCGGCCCCGCGAAGCCAACGGGCTTCTGCAAGACCTTCGGCTGTGCGGAATTCGATCTGCAGGCCGGCTGGCAGCACTACAAGCTCAA
>JBDTXL010000444.1:0-2169 GCA_040006195.1 Gemmatimonadota bacterium
TGGTTCCTGCGCTCGGGAAAGTGCCTTCCCGTGACGGCCGCCGAAGTGATAGTGGAGCTCAAGCCGCCGCCTGCGAGACTCTTCGCCGACTCGGCTTCGCCGGAGGGGCGTGCGAATTATCTGCGATTCCATCTCTCTCCGCACGCTGCCGTTGCGCTCGCAGCACGCGTAAAGCGTCCCGGGAAGGAATTCGTCGGCGATCAGGAGGAGCTTTACATGTGCGAGGAGCTGCTCAATGCGGAAGCGCCCTACGAGCGCCTGCTCAGCGACGCGATGAGCGGCGATGGCGCGCTCTTCACGCGCGAGGACGCGGTCGAAGCCGCGTGGATCGCGCTGGAGTCGGTCCTCCGGCATCATCACAAGTCGATTCGCTACCGGCGCGGAACGTGGGGGCCGAAGGAGGCCGACGAGCTATTGGGCGGCCACGGCAGCTGGCATAATCCGACGGAGGCTGGTACGAGCGAGTAAGCGCGGTGGACGGGCGTGTCCCCATCTATATTCACAAGGAACAGTTGCTCGACGCCGTAACGGAGGCATGTCCGGCGCGGCGTTGACGGCCAGAAGCTGGCAAGAGGAGTGGACGTGAACGCGACCCGGAAGCTGCACGATCTCGGTCAGAGCCTGTGGCTCGACAACATCACACGCGGGATGCTGCACGATGGCTCGCTGCGTCGTTACATCGATGCGCTGTCCGTTACCGGGCTGACCTCCAACCCCACGATCTTTCTTCACGCGATGGAGAAAGGCGACCTGTACGACAACGCCATCTCTCGAATGACGGTCGATGGTCTGTCGCCGGAGGAGATGTTCTTCGAGCTTGCGCTCGACGATCTGCGTCAAGCCGCGGACCTCTTTCTCACTGTGCACGAGACCACGTCGGCGATGGACGGCTGGGTGTCACTCGAGCTGTCGCCCGTGCTCGCCAACGACACTGCCGGATCGATCCGGGCAGCAAGCGAGCTGCACCGCAAGGCACAACGTCCCAATCTGTTCATCAAGATTCCGGGCACGCCGGAGGGCGTTCCGGCCATCGAAGAATCCATCTTCCGTGGCGTGCCGATCAACGTGACGCTGCTGTTTTCGGCGGAGCAGTACACGGCGGCGGCCAACGCCTATATGCGCGGGATCGAGCGACGGATTGCGGCGGGGCTCGATCCAGGCGTTCACTCGGTCGCGTCGCTCTTCGTGAGCCGGTGGGACGTGGCGGTGCAGGAGACGGCTCCGCCCGCGCTTCGCAATCGACTCGGCATTGCGGTCGCGCGGCACACCTATCGTGAATACCGGCGGCTGCTCGCGTCGCCGCGCTGGCAATCGCTCGCCGCTGCCGGCACGAGTGCACAGCGGTTGCTGTGGGCGAGCACTGGAACGAAGGATCCGAGCGCTTCCGACACGATGTACGTCGAAGCGCTCGCTGCGCCGAATACGATCGACACGATTCCCGACAAGACTCTTCTCGCCTTTGCGGAGCATGGAACGATCACGGGCGTCATGCCGGTCGACGGCGGAGATTTCGAGATGGTTCTCGCCGACTTCGCGCGCGCGGGTATCGATGTATCCGCGCTCGCTGCGCAATTGCAACGCGAAGGCACGACATCGTTCGGCAAGTCGTGGAAGGAGCTTCTCGATCGACTCTCGAACAAAAGTGAGATGCTGTCGCAACGAGGCCGCACCCCAACCGCTCCGGAGGCTGGTGCACGATGACGACTCCGCATGGAAACATCGATGACGTCTGCATCAACACCCTCCGTACGCTGAGTATCGATGCGGTCGAACGTGCGAACTCCGGACATCCGGGACTGCCCATGGGTGCCGCGCCCATGGCGTACGTACTGTGGACGCGCCACATGCGTTACGATCCCACGAATCCGGAGTGGAGCAATCGCGACCGCTTCGTGCTGTCCGCGGGCCATGGTAGCGCCCTCCTCTACAGTCTTCTGCACGTGACGGGCTACGACCTCACGATCGCGGATCTGCAGCACTTTCGGCAATGGGGAAGCAAAACGCCGGGCCATCCCGAGCGCGGAGTCACGCCAGGAGTGGACGTCACGACGGGTCCGCTCGGCCAGGGATTCGGGAATGCCGTCGGGTTGGCGATGGCCGAACGCTGGCTTGCCGCAACGTTCAATCGTCCCGATCACGCGCTCGTCGACCACCACACCTACGTCATCG
>JBDTXL010000445.1:0-2089 GCA_040006195.1 Gemmatimonadota bacterium
TTCGCTGCGGTCTTCCTGAGCAGCGCCTGCATCTCTTTCTCGTTCATGGGTCCTCTCTACCTAAGGATTCATGGAGATTCCCGGTCGCGCCGGAAGTGCCGGTATTGAAAGATAGCTACTCTAATGACGGTTATCGGGTGCCGTGGGTTTCGGGGCGACTTGGCGCCTCAAACCCTTTGGGCCGTGCCGATGTCCAACCTCTTTTTACCGGGCAACGGGGCTATCATGCGTCTGATATCGGCGGCCATTGTGCGTGACGTGATGAGAATCATCTATGGGCTCTCATCAGCGATGGCGGCTCCGGTCGTCGCACAATCCGCCGCGCATCGCGACGCTCTGCCCGAGCTCATTCCCATCGAGGCGCTCTACGAAGCGCCGGTGAGGCAGTGGGGAGGCATCTCCCCCGATGGTCACTGGCTCTCGTACACGAAGCAGTGGCGTGGACACCAGAATGTCTTCGTGCACGCGGTGGGCGCGACGCGAGAGCGCCTGGTCACGCGCGACTCGGTGCGCTCGGTGGGGTCGTACTGGTGGTCGGGCGACGGCAAGCGCATCCTCTGGCTTCAGGATCGCGGCGGCGATGAGAATTACCATCTCTTCGAAGCCGAGGTTGCCGATACGACGGGCAGCGTTCGCGATCTCACGCCATTCAAGAACGTGGAAGTCGAGGTGCTCGCGCTGCCGCGCGCGATGCCGGGGACCGCGATCATCACGCTGAACAAGCGCGATCCGTCGCTGGCCGACGCGTATCGAGTGGATCTCGCAACGGGAAGGCTCGAGCTCGCGGCGGAAAATCCCGGCACTTTCCTCGGCTACGTCGCCGACGCGAAGAGCCGCGTGCGGGTCGCATACGCCGTGGACTCAGCGGGGCACTATCAGCTCTTCGCGCGCGAATCGGAGGCGGCGCCGTGGCGGATGGTGAAGTCATACTCGGTAGAGGACAAAGTCACGCCGCTGCGCTTCGCGTCCGATGTCAGCGTGTACATGATCAGCAACGAAGGCACCGATCTCGCGAGACTCGTGATCGTCGACCTCGCTACCGGCCGGGAGGTGGTGGTCGACAGTGATCCGTTGAAGCAGGTCGACATCGACCAGATTCTGTTCGACGACGTCACGGGCGAGCTGCTGATGACGCGCTACGTCGGCGACACGGCGCGTCTGTATCCCAAGACACCCGACATGAGAGCGCTGCTCGATGCCACGCGCCGCGCTGGCGGCGGAGTCGTGGAGATTGGAGAAGGGGCCAACGACCGGTCGCGGTGGGTCGTGACGCTCAACACGCCCACCAAGCCTGCCGTCACGTATCTGTATTCAAGGCAGCAAAAGGCGCTTGGGAAATTCTATGATCCCCGACCCGGGCTCCGCAGGTACCGCTTTGCACGGAAGGCGCCGATCTCGTTCCGCGCGCGCGATGGCATGCGCATCGGCGGATACGTGACGTTACCGCCGGGAAGGGCCGCGCTCGGGCTACCGCTCGTGGTGCTCGTCCACGGCGGACCGTGGGGCGGCCAGGATAAGTGGGAGTTCGAGTCCGACGTGCAGTTGCTCGCGAACCGCGGCTACGCCGTGCTGCAGGTAAACTACCGCGGCACGACCGGGCTGGGAAAGAAGTTTGCCCGCGCCGCGAAGCACCAGTTCGGACGCGCGATGCACACCGATCTGCTCGATGGCATCTCGTACCTCGCGGGCCGGAAGATGATCGACAGCTCGCGCGTCGCAATCATGGGAGGGAGCTATGGCGGCTACGCGACACTCGTCGGACTGACGTTCACGCCGGAGCGTTTCGTGTGCGGCGTCGACTACGCCGGGACCAGCAACCTCGTCACATTGCTCGAGTCGTTCCCGCCCTCGTGGCGCCCGTTTCTCCCCCGATCATGGTATCCGTTCGTTGGAGATCCGAGAGACTCGACCGATCGGGCCGACATGCTCGCTCATTCGCCGCTGCTTCGTGCGGACTCGGCTCGCTCGCCTCTGCTCATCTTTCAGGGCGCGAACGACCCGCGCGTGACGAAGGAGCAAGCGGATCAGATCGCCGTGGCGCTGCACAAGCGGCGCATTCCCGTTACCTACCTGCTGGCGATGAACGAGG
>JBDTXL010000446.1:0-1621 GCA_040006195.1 Gemmatimonadota bacterium
TCCCCGCTCGCGCCGACGCTCCCCTGCTCCGGGACCTCGGGATAGAGCCCCGCGTTGAGCATCGCCGCGAGCAGGTCGATGAGCTCCGCGCGCGCGCCCGAGAATCCCTTGGCGATCACGTTCGCGCGCAGCAGCATCATCGCGCGCACCTCGCGCTCGGGCAGGAGCGCGCCGACGCCGGCAGCGTGACTGCGAACGAGATTGATCTGTAGCTCGTTGAGGCGGTCGAGCGGGATCGACATCTCGGAGAGCTTTCCGAATCCCGTCGTGACGCCGTATACCACGTCGCCTCGTCGCACGATCTCGTCAACGAAATGGCGCCGCTGCGCGACCTTCGCTCGCGCAGACGACGCCAGTTCTACCTCTCCAGTGCCCTGCGCGACGAGCCAGACGTCACGCAGCGTGAGCGAGTTGCCGTCGATCTGGATGCGCTGCGTCATCCAGCAAAGCTACGGGCGTGGCCCCCCTCCGGCTACCACGCGCCGGAGCTCCGGATTGCCGTAGTCGGTCTGGTACGCCCAGTCGATGATGATGTAGTCTGCGCCCACGTGCGTCACTCGAACGGCGCCGTAGTGCAGCCCATCGCTCAGATTGGTTTCGAACACGTACGCATATCCCGTCACGGCCTGGATCGAGCCCGTCAAGTAGCCACTGACCGGTGCGACGTCGATCGAGGTCAGATCGTTGACCGGATTATTGCTGTAGAGCACGACGCTCGTGCCCGAACGTACGGTCGTTATCCAGATCGAGTTGTCGTTGTGGCGGTCCACCACGAAATCGAGATCGCCGCGATCGCCCGAGAGCACCTGGCCAAGCGCGCCGGTGCCGAAGTCGAAGCGGAAGCCGCTCGAAGAGAGATGCGACTGCGACGCGTCGATGAGAACGTTGCGCGAGTCGTAGCGTGGTGTGTCGTAGTGTGAGGCCGTTACCGCGCTCTCGCGTCCGCTCGTGCTGACGGCAGTCACGCCGAAGCAGAGCGAAACTCCGTTGGTGAGTCCGGAGACGACGAAGTCTTCGGACACCGACGTGCCCTCGAGTCCCCAGCCTGCGTTGTTGCAGACGCCGGTATCGAGATTGTACGACGTCGAATAGACATCGTAGTGGTCGAACGCATCGGGGCGATCGAGCCGCGAGTTCGGATCCCAGGAGAGCTGGATCGCGGTATTGAGCGACACCGACACCAGATTAGTCGGCGTTAGCAGCGTTGTGACGACGGGGCCGGTACGGGAGTCGCGAGAACAGGCGGCGAGCGCCATGATGACGGCGGGAAGTACGATCGTGCGACGCATCGAAGGCTCCGAAGGAATGATGCGAGGAGCAATTGCACGTGATACGCCACGACGATCGTATCGCGTAGCCCATTGCCGGATATAGACTTACACGCGGCCGCCAGCGAAAAGTGTCCCCCTGAGGGGACACTTTTGCGACCGTACAGAGAAACACTCGCTCAGCGCTCGAGCATTCACGGCGTCACAGTCGTCGGCCGGTACGTTCGCCTGTCGTAGTTGAACTTCAGATTCGGCTCGGCGATCAGCGAGATGTAGAAGTTGAAGGCGAAGTTCCCGTTCGGCGCCTGCGTGAACGCGAAGATCGCGCGCCAGTCGTGCATGTCGCGCTGCAG
>JBDTXL010000447.1:0-9939 GCA_040006195.1 Gemmatimonadota bacterium
CGCCGGTGAGCCCGTCGATCACCGGTGCCTCCTTGCCGTTGAGCGAGATGCGATACGCGCGGTACGCCTGCGCGAGCCCGCTCAGATCTCCGATGTTCTCGCCCATCGTCAGCTTGCCGTTGATGTGCAGGTCGTCGATGGGATTGATCGCATCGTACTCGGCGCCGAGCTTCGTGGTGCGCGCCTGATAAGCCGTCGCATCCGCCGCGGTCCACCAGTCGCGCAGATTCCCCTCGCCGTCGGACTTCCGCCCCTGATCGTCGAAGCCGTGTCCGATCTCGTGCCCGATCACGGCACCGATCGCGCCGTAATTCACCGCGTCATCCGCGTTCACCTGGAAGAACGGCGGCTGCAGGATGCCGGCGGGAAAGGTGATGTCGTTCGCCGACGAGTTGTACTGCGCGTTCACCGTCGGCGCCGTCATCCCCCAGCGCATGTTGTCGACCGGCTTGCCGAGCCGCGAGGTCATGTCCGCGTACTCGAATTCGTTGGCACGCAGCGCGTTGCCGAACAGGTCGCCGCGCTGGATCACGAGCTTCGAGTAGTCGCGAGCCTTGT
Source organism: Gemmatimonadota bacterium (assembly GCA_040006195.1). Taxonomy (GTDB): domain Bacteria; phylum Gemmatimonadota; class Gemmatimonadetes; order Gemmatimonadales; family Gemmatimonadaceae; genus FEN-1250. Next base: position 559 of record JBDTXL010000447.1, read on the forward strand.
CCGGGGCGCCGATCTTGACCTTGAAGTGCGCAAGCTTGTCCTTCGCCTGCGCCTTGGTCTCGGGACTCATCCAGTCGAGGCTGTCGATGCCGACCTTGTACGCGTTGACGATGTTCTTGACCAGCGCGTCCATCCGCGCCTTCGCTTCCGGCTTGAAGTACTTCGCGATGTACAGCGTGCCGGCTGCTTCGCCGAGGTCCGAGTCGGTGCCATCGACCGCACGCTTCCAGCGAGCGGCGACCTCCTGCTGACCGCTGAGTGTCTTGCCGCGGAAGGCGAAATGTGCCTGCACGAAGCCGGAAGGAAGCTCGTTGGCGTAGCCGTCGATGAGCTTGAACGCGAGATATTCCTTCCAGGTGCCGATTGGCGTATTGGCGAAGATCGGGTCGAGAGCCTTCACGTAGTCGGGCTGGCGCACGATCACATCGGTCGCCTTCGAGAGATCGGCGGCGTTGAGATAGGCTTTCCAGTCGAACGATGGCGTGAGTGCTTCGAGCTCCACGACGGTCATCTTGTTGTAGGTGGCGTCGCGGTCGCGGTTGCGCGCGCGCTCCCACTGCGGCGTTGCGATCGCCGTCTCGAGCGCAACGATGCGCGCGGCGGCGCCCGCGGGATCCGGCTGTTTCGCGAGCGTCATCATCGTCGTGATGTAGTCGACGTAGGCGGCGCGCGTCGCCGTCATCTTCGGATCCTGCTTGAGATAATAGTCGCGGTCGGGCATGCCGAGCCCGCTCTGCGATAGTTGCACGATGTTCACCGTCGACTTCTTTCCATCCGCCCCGACGAACACGCCCTCGGGCAGCCGCACCCCGATGCGCGCGAAGTATGCGAACTCCGCGGGAAGCTGTTTGTTGTTCGACAGTGACGCGACGTGCTTGAGCGCGGACTGCAGCGGAGCGGTGCCGAGTTTTTCGACGCGCGCGCTATCCATGAAGCTCGCGTAGAGATCGCCGACCTTTCGCTCCGGAGATCCCGAGGGCACATTGGCCTTGCTCGCATCCTCGAACAGCTGATGCTCGGCGTTGCGGCTGTTCTCGCGCAGCTCCTGGAACGCGCCCCAGCTCGACGCATCGGCGGGGATCTGCGCGGTCTTGAGCCAGCCGCCATTCACGTAGCGATAGAAATCATCCTGAGGGCGAACGGAGTGGTCGAAGGTGGTGGTGTCGATGCCGCTCGAGAGCTGCTGCGCGTGGCCGGGGGATACGAATGCAGCGGTGAGTAGGGAGGCGGCCAGAGACGACGATACGAGTCGACGGGTCTGCAAGATCACGGCGTACCTGAGATGAGCGGGAAGAGGGGCCCGTTGTAGGGGCGCGCGGAATTGGAGGCAGACGGCCGGACCGTGCGCCTGACTTATTTACGGATTGGACCGCGAGAGCGCTGCACGCCTGTGCCTGTCTGCGCATGGCCTCGGTTGGCAACCCGAATCAATACGGTGCCGGCGGTCCTTCCTCGAAGCTACGGTGCCGATGGCTGCAGCAGCGCGCTGAGGTCGACCGGGATCACATTGCCGCACGGACCATGTTCCGTGACGTGCACATTCGACCTGGCCCAGGTGAGATATCCAGGCTTGTCGATCGTCACGCTATACGTTCCCGTCTGATCCCCGCCGCGAATTCTGAGCGAGTCCTGGTGCTCGAGCGAGTCGTCGACGCCGGCACCCGAGAGCATACCGATCGCGCCATCGGCCGCAGCAAGCCCAGATGTAGAGTCGCGCACCGAAATCACGACGGCTTCCGATTTGGGTGCCGTGCAGGCGGCGATATGTGTCGGATCGGATCCGCAAGAGCTGACGCTCAGCCCCAGCCCCACCACGCCAATGAATGCTGCAGCGCGCAGTGGAATTGCTTGCGACAAAAGGGAGTACGACATATTCGCTCCTCGATCCGTTCGTTGCCGAAGATGGCGAAGCGTGAACACACATGCACGAGGCGGCTGAGCCAGAACCAGTTGCCGTGCACCCGCCGCAAAGCCGCGAACGTGAGCGGACAGTACTACGATATTTGACATCGATCGTTAGGTTGGCGGACTCCGCGCTCGGCGGCTAGGTGCGGGAAGTCAGGGAATCGTTATCTTTTCACGCGCAATGCGTGGGCACGGTTAGCTTCGCGAAATTGGCCCCTACGGCACGGAGCGATCAGCATAGGGAACTAATCGCCGACGTTGGACTTCTATATCCTGTTCGATATTGCCTTCTGATGACAAGGAGCCTCAGCAAACCATGATGCACTTACTGCGCGCGACGACTACAGCGTTTTCGGTGGCGGGTCTGATCACGATTGCTCTCAACTCCGCCTCGCACGTGACGCCGAGCCATAGCTCCGCCCCCGCTCCCGCGATGCGCGCGACGATCACCGTCAAGATGACGGGCGACGCGAAAGGCTATCGCTACGAGCCGTCGACGATCAACGCCAAGGCGGGCGACGAGATCACGTTCACGAACGCGATGGGGGGCCCGCACAACGTCACCTTCAAGGCGGAGGAGATTCCGGCGGGAATGGCGACGGTGCTGCAGGGCGACATGCCGAAGGCGAGCGCTCCGCTCACGAGCCCGCTGTTCGAGACCGATGGCGAGAGCTGGACGATGACGACGACGGGACTCAAGCCCGGCACCTACCCCTTCTACTGCATGCCGCACGCGCCGCTCGGAATGAAGGGGCAGCTGGTAATTCAGTAGCTCGCGAGTAATCGACGCTTCAGAGAAAAAGAGAGGGGCGCGGGCGGAGATGCCGGCGCCCCTCACTTTTTTTTGCACAGCCGAAAGTGCTGCGCCTGAATGTCATGTCGCGCGCGGCAGCGTCAGATTGAACGATGAGCCCTCGCCGATGGTGCTCTCGGCGGTGAGATCCCCGCCCATTGCACGCGCCAGACCGCGACTGATCGCAAGGCCGAGCCCGATCCCACTTTCGGAGCCGGTAAGGCGATCACCAAGTTGAACGAAGGGCTCGAAAATGTCAGCGAGTCTTTCGACGTTCATGCCGATGCCCGTGTCCGACACTCTGATCGCCACGGTACCCGCGGTCTCCGACGCATCTATCCGGAGGTGCCCTCCGGCGCGCGTGAACTTGATGCTGTTCGACAGGAGATTGATCAAAATCTGAATGACCTTTTCCCTGTCGCCGCGCGCAAAAATTGAGGCTTCGCAAAACACGCCGTCAAAAGTCAGCTGATGTTGCGCAAGTAGTGGCTCCAGCATCGCCACACTCGTCGTCAATACGTCGCACGTATCGAGCTTGGAAGTATCGTACGCCACGCCGCCACCGGCGATCTTCGTGAGATTGAGAAGCTCGTTGATCAGATTGTTGAGATATTTCTGATTTGCTCGAATCCGCGCGAGGTCGGTATGCTGAGCCGCGGTCACCGGCCCGCGCAGCTCCATGTCGATGAGGTCGACGTACCCCGCGATCGCATTGAGTGGTGTGCGCAACTCATGACTCATCATTCCGAGGAAGAGGCCCTTCGCCGCATTCGCCGTTTCCGCTCGTCGCTGGCAGGCGATGGCATCTCCGTGCAGCCGCGCGCGATCGAGAGCCATCGCGCTCCGGCTTGCCAGCTCGCCGGCGAGCGCGATGTCGGCGGGAGTGATGGGTTCACCGTGATAGTCTCCAACAAACGTTACCGCGCCAATGAGCTCATGCTGAGAGACCAGGGGCACGGTAAGCAGCGCGCCTGCGCCAACCGACAACAAGGCGTCCGCGATTTCAACTGCCAACGAGCTGCCGACTGCCGCGGTGACCGCATCCTCGACGTGCGTCAGCGATGGGTCGGCGCGAGTCAGTGCCGGCAAGCCGAACGGATCACCGGACTGAGGGATAAACCGTGCGCCGAGCGAGGAGAATACTGCTTGCTTGACCGGATCGGGATGCGCAATTGGCAGTCTGCGCATCGTGCCATCGCCATTGGCCAAGTCCACGAAGCACCATTCGCCGAATTTCGGGAGCGACAATCGGCTGATCGCATCGAGGGTCCGACTCTCATCGAGCGATTCTGCCAACCGGCGTCCTTCGGCCTCGAGAAACTCCGCGCTCCGCCGCGACGCGCCCTCGAGCGCGGCGGCATCCTGCTCGCGGAGCGCGCTCAGCATCAATCGCTCCGCAACGCGTCGCTGCAGGCCGACTTTCAGCTCGTCCTGAGTCGCAGCGCGGAGCTCGATGAGGAGATGATTCGTCTCGCCGTTGACTCCAACATCCGGCCATACGGTGCATCGCATGAGGAGGTCGGTGTCGCCCAGCTCCGGCGCGATCGATCTGTTGCGTGACACGACTCTGCTGCGAAAGGCACGATCGAGGAGCGCTGTGAGCTCCACCCGGTCGCGCGGACCGAACAGCGATCCGATAGGGCTGCCCATCGCGAGCTGGCCGTCGAGAGTCAGTAGCTTTCGGAACGCCTCGTTCGCATATGCCAGGGCGTGCTCACTCCCACTGGTGAGCGCGAAGGCCGCGGGCAAATGCTCCATGAACCGCTCGAACGATCCGGCGCCGGAGAAATTCGTCGCGGATGATGAGCTCGTCGAAAGCAGAGAAGAATCGCTCATGTGTTTTTGACTGCTACGTTTCGACTTGCGCTATTGCCCGGTATGTATCCCCGCCGGTACGAGTTACCACGGCGTATCCGAGCAGAGCGAGACGCCGGAGCGTTGCTTCGAGCTCCAACGGCTGCACCCCTACGTGCTCCGCAAGTGTATCGCGCGAAGTCGCCCCGAGTCTCACCAGCGTCTCGAGCACCGCTGATTCGCGGTCGGTCAAGCCGTCGCGCCCCCCACGCGCCAGTTGCGGCTGAAATTCGGGCGATCCCGTGAGTATGCCGCGATAGCTGCGAAGCGGCCCCCCCACCACGGCGCCCTGATCGGTAATTATATACGTGAGCAAGTCGTGACTGTGTTTGCTCCCACGCATCTTGGGAACTGCCAGCACGGTGCGGAGTTCGCCATCGATCTCCACGAATCGCTGCACGATGATGTCGTCCGTGATGAAGGAAACACGTTCCGATGTCAGTGACGCGTCGGGATAGCCGCTGGTGATCTCCGTCGTCATGAATATCGTTACGCCAGTGGAGGTGAGGGCGCCGACGAGACGGTAGAGCGACTCCTGGAAATCGATGCGGAACGCGGGAGCGAGGGCGATCTGAAATCCCGACAGCGAATCGATCACCACCCGTGTGGCGCCAATCTCGGTCACCGCTGCGAATATTTCGGCAGCTGTTTCGTCGACGGACAGGTCCAGCGGGCGCAGGTAGATGAGCCTGAAGTTGCGCGCCTCGATCATCGCAGCGATATCCTGATTTCTCGCTTTCGCGCGCGCGAGATATTCCTCCGGATATTCCTCGAACACCACAATGACCACGGCCTCCCCAACGCGCAGACCTTCTGCGGCAAACTGGGTGGCAAAGGTGGTCTTTCCGCTTCCTGCCGGCCCGCCGAGCAGCACGGCATCGCCTGCGAACACTCCACCGCCCATCGCTTCGTCGAGCCCGGGTATCCCGCTCGAGAGTCGTCGCATGGATGGCGGCCGCCGCTCGGATTGCTGTTCAGGGATGCGTGGGAAGATCTGCAAGCCCGCGCTCGTGATGCGAAAGGTGTGCAGCCCGGGCATCGACGACCGACCGCGCACCTTGAGCGCCTGCATCTTTCTCACGACCGAATTGCGATCGGTAACCTGCGACAGCCAGAAGACGCTGTCGGCCACGGTGAAGATCGGATTTCGCTGATCCTGCTCAGCCGATTGGCCGATGATGAGGGTAGTGACTTCCCATGCATTCAAGTTCAACGCGAGGCGCTGAATGAAGTTCTCCATGTTCGTGAGACCACTCGATACGGCATCACCACTTCGGCCGAGCATGGTGCGAAAGGAGTCGACGACGACCATACCGGGCGACACACGCTCAACTTCGCTCGCAATGCGATCGAGCATACGCGTCAGATCCTGCTCGAGCGCCTCTTCGCTGAGATTGATGTATTGAATCGCCGTGCCGACCAGCCTGGGGTCGAAGAAGGAAAACCCCCGCTGATATCGAAGCATTTTCAGCGTTGGCTCACCCAGCACGGAGAAGTAGAGCGCGGGGCGTTTGACGGATGCATTCGCGAACATGATCTGCTGCGCCAGCGTCGTCTTGCCGGAACCCGGATTTCCCGCGATCAGATTGAACGAGAATTCGGGAAGGCCTCCTCCAACGACGGCGTCGAAGCCGGGAACGCCCGACGCGATGCTCGGTATCCCGTCGTTCGATAGTGGGTCGAGCACCTTTGCTCGCGCTTTCTTCATCGTCATTGTGGATCCTCGTGTTCCAGAGTCCCGACCGTCGCATTCTCGGCGACGAGTTGCACGACCATGTCGATTCCGACGAATCGCGCGAGGAGCGTGATCATCATTTCCAGGAGTGCTTCGAGTCCTTCTGCCGACGGAGCGCTGCCCTTCGATGCGGATGCGCGGGTGAGAGCGGCGAGGGGCGTATCATCGGGGACGTCGAGGCGAATGTTTCGGAGGAGCGGATGCGTCTTGTTCGCATCGGCGAGCGCGCGCGAGAGGAGTGCCTTCGCGCCAGATTCACCTATGCATCGGGAGATCGCGCGATACGCGGTCTCGCACGCCACATACACAGTGGCCGAGGTAACGTCGGAGCCACTCCTGTCGCGCTTCGCAGCGCGGGCGATCAGCACCTTCGCCAGCGCGCGCGCGCTCGACGCATCCTGCGACTGTGTATCGACGGCGGTGGAGGCGTTCACACTCCGCGCTCGCAAGCCGTCGCCGGCATGAAAATGTGCGGCGGCGTCGGCAGACTATGCGATTGAGAACGAATCGCCGGCGGCATCATCGTGTGATGTGGCGAAAACTCGATCCCACCATCGCCGCGACGCATTCGGTGTCGATTTTGATGTGGTAACTCGATGGCTGGTGCCGGTTCAAGCCGTCATATGTCGTGCGTTGTACAGTATGACTGACGTTAGCCGCTAGCGGGGCCAATGGCAACGGCGCGACAGCGCATCACGAATTAGAACTGTCCGATGCTCGCGTTACACTCCCTCAGACGTTGAATCGAAAGAGCATCACGTCACCATCCGCCACCACGTACTCCTTTCCTTCGCTCCGCACCGCGCCCTTCTCCTTTCCGCCTTTCCACCCGCCCATCGACACGAACTCCTCGTAGCCCATCGTCTCCGCCCTGATGAAGCCGCGCTCGAAGTCCGTGTGAATCACGCCCGCCGCCTTGGGCGCCGTGTCTCCCGTATGGATCGTCCACGCCCGCACCTCCTGCTCGCCCGCCGTGAAATACGTGCGCAGTCCGAGCAGCTCGTACCCCGCGAGAATAAGCCGGTCGAGCCCCGCGCTCGTGAGCCCGAGCGACTCGAGAAAATCCCCGCGCTCCTCGCTCGGCAGCTCAGCCAGCTCTGCCTCGATCTTCGCGGAGAAGGGCACCACCTGCGCGCGCTCGCCGCTCTTCTTCACAGCTTCCCTCAGCGCCTTGAGCGGCGCGCCCTCATCGCCGGTCAACTCCGCATCGCTGACATTCGCTGCGTACAGCACCGGCTTCGCAGTAAGCAGCGTCAACGGCGCGAGCACCGCGCGCTGCTCGTCGGTGAGCTTCGCCTCCCACAATCCGCGCCCCGCCGCCAGCGTCTCGTACGCCGCCTCGATCGCCGGCAGCTCGGCGAGCGCCTCCTTGTCGTGCGACTTGGCCGAGCGCCGCACTTTGTCGAGTCGCTTCTCGACGGTCGCGAGATCGGCGAGCGCGAGCTCGATCTCGATCACCTCGCGGTCGCGCACCGGGTCGATCGCGCCCATCACGTGCAGCACGTCGGGATCCTCGAAGCAGCGCACCACGTGGATGATCGCGTCGGTCTCGCGGATGTTCGCGAGAAATTTGTTACCGAGTCCTTCGCCGCTAGCCGCGCCCTTTACGAGCCCCGCGATGTCGACGAACTCCACCACCGCCGGCACCACACGCTTCGGGTTGACTACCTTTGCGAGCCCCTCGAGCCGCTCATCCGGCACCTCGACGATGCCGACATTTGGCTCGACCGTGCAGAACGGATAGTTGGCGGCCTCGGCCTGCGCGCTCGTGAGCGCATTGAACAGCGTCGACTTTCCGACGTTCGGCAGTCCGACGATTCCCAGCTTCAGCATTTATTTCCCGTTGTGCGCGTTCATGGCTGACACGATGCCTTCGCGCAGCCAGAGCTCCGCGGCATCCCTGAATCTCGGCATCAGCGCGAGAATTTCCTCGCGCTCCGTCTTTCCAAACGGGCTGAGCACGTAGTCGGCGAGATCGCCTATGCGTCGCTCCGGATCCACCGGTTCAATCCCGATGCGGAGCCGCGCATAGTCGCGGTGGCCGACATGGTGCTCCACGCTCTTGAGTCCATTGTGCCCGCCCGCGCTCCCCTGCGGGCGCAGGCGGTACGTGCCCACGGGAATCGCCACGTCATCGACGATCACGAGCAGATCGGTCTTCGGCGACCAGAACGGTCGCTTCAGATGCGACGCGAGCACGGCGCCGCTCAGATTCATGAACGTCTGCGGCTTGACGAGGCGCACCTTCACGTTGCCCACGAGCCCGTGCGCCACCAGCGCCTGTCCCTCGGCTTTCCATCCGCCGAGATGCCAAACGTCGGCGAGGTGATCGAGAACCCACCAGCCGACGTTGTGCCGCGTGCGTTCGTATTGTTTGCCCGGATTTCCGAGCCCGAGAATGATCTTCATCGGTGCGCTCGCAGAGCGGAGATGAACGACGCGCCGCGCGAAGCGGCGCGCCCCTCATCACCAGCTTACTTCTTCGCAGCCTCCGCGTCTTCCTCTTCCTTCTTCGCGCGAATCACTTCCGGCTCCTCAGTCGCATCCGCTCCCTCGACCGGTGCCGCAACCTCGACCTCGGCGCGCGGCGGTGCCACGACGCAGATCGTCTCGCCCTCGTTCTCGAGCACTTCGACGCCGGCGGGCAGCGTGAGGTCTCGAATGTGGATCGACTGGTGCAGGTCGAGATTCGACACGTCGACGTCGATGTGATTCGGGATGTTGCCCGGATCCACCTCGACGCTGATCGTGCGCAGCACCTGATCAAGCATGCCGCCCGAGAGGCGCACACCCACCGGCGTGCCGACGAGCACGAGCGGGATGTCGACGGTCACGAGCTCACCGGCAACGAGCTCCTGGAAATCGATGTGCAGGATCTCGCGCTTGAACGGGTGACGCTGAATGTCGCGGATCAGCGTGCGCGCGGTGCCGCCGTCGATCCTGAGCTCGAACACGGTGGTGTCCGCGCTCACGCGGTCCAGCATCTTCTGCAGGTCACGCGCATCGAGTGCGAGCGACTGCGGCTCGCGCTTGTGACCGTACACGACGCCAGGAACCTGCTTCGCGGCGCGCAGCTTTCGCGCAGCGCCCTTTC
>JBDTXL010000448.1:0-3054 GCA_040006195.1 Gemmatimonadota bacterium
GTCTTGAAATCCTTGCCCATGATCGGCACGCCCTTGTCGTTCGCGAGCTGAATGAGCGCGGGCGTATCGACGGCGAGATTCGGAGCGCCGTTCGCGTACGGAACGCCTTCCATGATCGCCGCATAGGCGTAGAGCATCGACGGCGCGATCGCATCGTCGTTCCGCTCCATCGCCTTCTCGAACTGCTCGATCGTGGCGTGCTGCGGGCCGGGCTTGATGAAGATCTCGGTGGAGGCGCACCACACGATCACGACGCGATCGAGCTTGTGCTTCGTCTTGAAATCGCGAATGTCCTGCCGCAGCTGCTCGGCCAGATCGCGCTTCGTCTTGCCGGACTTGACATTGCTGCCGTTAATGCGCGTGACGTACTTGTTGTCGAAGACCGCCGGCATCGGCTTGATCGCCGAGAGGAAGTCGGCGACGGGGAGAAGATCCTTCTCCTCGAGTACGCCGGCCTTCCGCGCGGCGGTGAGCGCGTCATCGGGAATCGGATCCCACGCGCCGAAGACGATGTCGTCGAGCCCTGCGAGTGGAACGAAGTCCTTGATCAGCGGCGAACGCTGCTCCGTGCGCTTGCCAAGGCGGATCGTCGCCATCTGCGTGAGTGAGCCGATCGGCTTCGAATGCCCCTTACGGATGCTTTCGACGCCGGCCATGAACGTGGTTGCCACAGCGCCCAGTCCCGGGGTCAACACACCCAGGCGGCCGGCAGCCGGACGAATTGCGGGCTTGTCGCCCGCGGGGCGTCCGCTCCCCGAGGTCGTACCCTGCACGACTTATTCTCCTTTCGCGATAAACCGCCGCCGCGAGCGTGCCCCGGAGGGTCGCGCTCGTGTCGTATCGTGCAGCGTGCGAACCGGCACCGCGGGCGTCTGCAGCCCCTGGTACACGGCCCTGACGCGCTGCGCCGCGGTGATCCACGCGGTAACGGTCAACAGAACGATGATTGCGATCAGAACGAGCCCATGAAACGCCAAACCGAAAAACGCCTGCGGTGCCGACAGCAGCACCACGCGCTCGGGACGCTGCAGGATTCCCACCCGTGCATCGATCCCCAGCGCTTCCGCTCGCGCTCTCGTATACGAGGTCACGAACGATCCAACCAATCCGAGCACGGACACGCCGACCATCGGCGTTCCCCACCACTCCGGACGCGTCGCGAAAAACACGGCGAGACCGCCGAGCACGAAGCCATCCGCGACCCGATCGAGCGTCGAATCGTAAAACGCGCCGAACACGGAGCTTCGCTCGGTCCGACGCGCCACCATCCCATCCAGCACGTCGAAAAGTGCCGTTAACCCGAGCAACCAGCCGCCCGCTCTGATGTGCCCGAGCCCGTACAACACGCCGCCGGCAATCGTGCAGAGCGTGCCGACCGTCGTGATCGTGTTCGGATGAACGTCGTAGCGAACCAGCCCCCGCGCCACCGGCTCGATGAGGCGCAGATATCCCGATTTCAGCCAATCCGGCAGTAATTTCATCCGTCCCCGCACGATGCCGTTGGCATCGCAGTCTCCGCACGTGCGACGAGCCGGAGAGGGTAGCTCCGGCCCGTTAAGTTATCCCGTCGTAACATACGGTGCAACCCGCGTTTACGCCCCTCTCAGGGGACCGTCCAGTCCGTGCTCTCGCTCAGCGTCACGTTGTCTTTTGTATACGTGCGCGCGCCGTCCGCGGTCTTAGCCTTGAGCGTCACCGAGCTACCCGACGACACACCGGATACCACCAGCGTCTTGACGCTGTTCGGGGCAACCTGACCGATGAAGACATCGCCGCCCCCTGCCGTCACGTACGCGTTCACGGCCTGACTGGCATTGTTGGTGAGCTTCACCGCCATGCCACTCGACGGCGACGGCGCACTTCCCACTTCGACCTTGCGCGAGCACGCGACGAGCGATGCTGCAAGAAGAACCATCGTGAACATTCGCATTTGCGACTCCTGTGTGCGGGACGGGTGTTCCCTGCTTCCCGTGCAAGGTACGTGCTGAGCCGTTCGGCGTGCAGTCTCACAGCGGATTGCCGCCGCCGCTCGCGATCATGATATTCTCCTCACATGCCCTCTGCAGCCGATCAACCGACCGCCGACTTCTCGTGGAGCGCCGAGGAGATTCGACGTGTCGGGCACGAGGTCGCGGACTGGATCGCGACGTACCTGACGACGCTCCCCGCATCGCTCGTGTTCCATCCAGTGCCCACGGATGTCGCGGAGCAGTTGCTCGCGGAGCCGGCGCCCGAGCGCGGTGAGCGCGTCGATGCGATCCTCGATCGCTTCGTGAGCGAGATCGGCAGCTATCCGTTCGGCAACGGGCATCCGCGATTCTCCGCTTGGGTGAACTCACCTCCCGCGGTGATCGGTGTGTATGCGCAGGCGCTCGCCGCCGCGATCAACCCGAGCGTTGCCGGCGGCAATCACGCTGCGGTCTGGATCGAGCGCGAAGTCCTCCAATGGTTCAAGTCGATTTTCGGCTTTCCGTCCGAGAGCATGGGGCTCCTCGTGAGCGGAAGCTCCGCGGCCGCGATCACCGGCCTCGCGGTGGCGCGACACTCCGCCGCTACGCGACGCGGCTGGGACATGCGCCGCGACGGCGCGCACATCGTCGACGCGAGCGGCAAGCCGGTGCGGATGCTCGTCTACGAAACGGCCGAGGCGCACTCATGCCATCAAAAGGCCATCGAGCTGCTCGGCATCGGCAGTGCGCAGCTGCGCGTCGTGCCGAGCGATGGCGAGCTCTCGATGCGAATCGAGGCGCTCGATGCGATGCTCGCTGAAGACATCGCGATGGGTGCGCTCCCCGTTGCCGTCATCGCGAGCGCCGGAACCGTCAACACGGGCGTGATCGATCCGCTCTCCGCAATCGCCGACGTGTGCGCGAAGCACGGCGTCTGGATGCACGTCGACGGCGGCTACGGTGCGCCGGCGATCATGACCGCTGAATATCGCGCGGAGCTCGCGGCGATCGGACGCGCCGACAGCGTCGGCATCGACGCGCACAAATGGATGTACGTGCCGGTCGATGCGGGCGTCGTCCTCGTGCGCGATGCGAAGCTGATGCG
>JBDTXL010000449.1:0-23125 GCA_040006195.1 Gemmatimonadota bacterium
CGTCAACGTCGTTCAGCTCGATCCAGCGAAGTCGCCGCACTCCGAAGGCACGTGGGTCGTGCACTCACGCGACCGCCGGCTCGAGAGCACCTTCCGCATCGGCGAGCGCTCGCGTCGTCTGCTCGCGATCGACGTGCACGCGGACTCTACTCGCTATCGCATCACGCTCTCCGACGCGACGGCGAAGGAAAAGCGGATGTGACGCGCGGGATCTATCCGCTCGCGCTTACCGGAACACCCCGAAGTGCCCGAGCAGCCACCACAGCAGAATGAAGATCAGGACGGTGCTGAAGCATCCGCCGCCGAGCTTCTTGGCGCCGTAGCCGGCAGCGAGTCCACGAAGAAGTCTGCTCATGTGTCGATCCCCAATGTGCGAGTGTGTCGGTGCTTAGCCACCGCTGGCTCCCCTACGCACATTGCCGGCCAACGCATCGCCGCCGGCGTGGCGATCACCGCGGCGATTCGCGATCCTTGACGCGTGATGAGTAAAACATCGGTCGCGACGAACGCGCTGTTGATGCTCGCATCGCTCCTCGGCAACGCGGCGGCGCTCCGCGCACAAGGCTTGGACAGCGTCCCGCGGTCGGCGTGGACCGCGACGTTTTCGTACTCGGGTGAAGTCGTCGGCGATGTAGCCGGTGGCGCCCAGCGCGACGCAACGTAGCTTGGCGCCGCGGTTGCACAGCTCAAGGTCGATTCGAACACGCTCACGCGCTGGCGGGGTGCAACAGTCTTTGTCTACATGATCGGCACGCACGGAGGATCGCCGAGCGGAATCGTCGGCGATGTGCAGGGAGTAAGCTCGCTGGAGGCGCCAACGTCGGTGCGGCTCGAAGAGCTGTGGATTCGGCAGAATTTCGTCGACGACCGCCTGTCGCTCCTTATCGGCTGCTACGATCTGAACTCCGAGTTCAATCGGCTCCAAAGCGCTGCTCTGTTCGTCAACAGCTCGTTCGGTATCGGTCCGGAGTTCTCACAAAGCGGAATCGCAGGACCATCGATTTTTCCGGCGACGGCACTAGGGTCGCGAGTTGCGTTCAAGTCGTCACCGAACGTCGTGTGGCGCGCAGCCGTGCTCGACGGCGTGCCGGTCGACGGCCTTGGCGGATCTGTGGCCGCATTCGCCCGAGGCGACGGCGCGCTCATCGTTGGCGAGCTCGCAGTGCTATAACGTCCCAACAGCGGACGCATGACTCGCGATCCCCGCTTCTTCGTCGGGCGCGGCCGCGTGCGCCCGTACACCGGGAAGCTCGCGGTGGGGGCGTGGTACTATACATCGAGCTTCCCCGATCTCGTCGACACGCTCGCGACGGGCGTGCCGCTGATGCATCGCGGGAGTGGCGGTGTGTACGTCGATCGGTGATCGAACGATCTGGTCGGGCGCGGGCAACAGCCCCCGGTCGCTCAACGCGTTCGTGCCGCTCGGGCTCGGCGACTCACGCGCAAATCAGATCGGCGGTTACATCGGTGCGGGGCTGGCCTTCACCGCGCCGATCGCGAGGCGCTCGCAGGATCAGATCGGGCTCGCGGTCGCGGCCGCGCGCAACGGCTCGCACTTCGAGCGCGCGGAGCTCGCCCTTGGCGCACTCGCGCCGTCCGAGAGCACGATTGAGCTCACCTATCTGGCGCAGCTGACGGGATGGCTCGCTCTCCAGCCGGATGTGCAGTACGTCATCAATCCCGGCGGCAAGTCTCCAGCGCGCAACGCACTCGCTCTGGGGTTTCGCATCGCACTCTCGCATCGATGGGGAGTTCCAGCCTACCGCATCCCCACCACGCGCCCATCCTTTTTTGCCCTGCCCAGATTCGCACGGATCACCTCCGCCAACACCCGGAGCGCCGCCGCGGTCGCCTCGCGATCGAAGGCGCCGTAGCCGAGTAGCAGTCCCTCGCGTCCCTCCGTCATCGATGCTGGCGCAGAGCGCGAGAGCGGCGTCACCACTAAGCCGCGCTCCGCTGCCGCCCACCCGATCGCACGCGAATCCGCGCCGCGCGGCAACAGCCCGAGCAAGCGCATCCCCGCCGGCGCCGGACGAATGTCGAGCAGGTCGCTCATGATCTCGGGCACCAGCTCGAGCAGATCCTTCTGCCGCTCGCGATACAGATCGCGCGTGCGCCGGATGTGCCGAGCGAAGTGTCCGCCCGCGATGAACTCGGCCAACACGGCTTGCTCGCCATTCGTCGTGTACAGATCGCTCGCGAGGCGCGCCTTCATCACCGGCTCCACGAGCGACGGCGGCAGCACGAGGTAGCCGACGCGAAGCCCCGGCGCGAGCGTCTTGCTGAAGCTGCCGATGTAGATCACACGCCCTGCGCGATCGAGCGAGTGCACCGCGGGAATCGGGTCCGTGTCGTAGCGGTACTCGCCGTTGTAGTCATCCTCGAGTATCCACGCATCCGCGCGCGCGGCCCAGTCGAGTAGCGCGAGCCTGCGCTCGAGCGTGAGCGCGACGCCGAGCGGCGCCTGATACGACGGCGTGACGAAGGCGAGCCGCGCCTGCGGTGCGCGCCGCTCCCCCTCCTGCACATCGAGTCCATACTCATCCACCGGGACGCGCACGATCTGCGCACCCGTCGCGCGAATCGCCGCACGCACGGGCCGCCATCCGGGATTCTCCACCCACGCCTGTTCACCGGGATCGAGCAGGATGCGCGACATCAGCGACACACCGTGCAGCGCGCCGTTCACCACTACGATCTGCTCGGCTGAGCAGCGCACCCCGCGCGCGGTCATCACGTACTGCGCGACGGCCTCGCGGAACGGCAGATAGCCCCGGAAATCGCCGAAGCCCAGCATGTCGCGCGGCTTCGTCCGCCACATGCGGGCGACGAGTCTCGACCACAGCTGAATCGGAAAGTCATCGATCGCTGGAAGGCCGAGCGCAAACGGAGCCATCGTAGTCGGGGGATGCGGCTTCCTGAACTCATCGAGAACCGCGCGCATCCCCTTCGACAAACGCGGCGGTCGCTCGGGCGCACGTAGTCCGCGCCCCTCTACTCGAATCGCCGATCTGCGCTGCGCCGAGGTGTTGAGCGTCGTCGCGACTCGCGTTCCTGCACCGGACTTCGCCGTCGCATAACCCTCGCTCACGAGCCGCTCGAACGCCTGCAGCACCGTGGTGCGCGAGACGCCGAGATCGTCGGCGAGCGCGCGCGTCGACGGGAGACGCGTTCCCGGCGCAAAAGCACCGTCGAGAATCGCGCTTCGAAAAGTGGAATACAGCTGGCGATGCATCGCCTCTCCACCGCCGCGCTGCAACGCGAGATGGGGCGTGAGGGCATCTGCTACACGGGCACGGGTCATGGCCAAGCCGGAGCTAATGGACTTATCAAGGTATCAGCTAATGGCCCTACAGATAGAGCCATCCGAAGCCTAGTTTAGCGCATCGGCACGGCTTCCGCACCGGCCATGTCCCAGTCGCGTCTCTTCACGAGAGTTACGCATGCACACCACGATTGTTTCGCTGGCAGCGATCGCCGCGCTGCAGGTCGCCGTCCCAATCGCCGACGACAAGAGCGCCTGGATTACCACACTCGGCCGTGACACGGTCGTGGTCGAGAGTGTCGTGCGAACGGCGACGCACGTGACCGGCGACATGGTCGTGCGAGTGCCGACCACTATTCGACTTCACTACGACGTCGAGCTTCGCCCCGATGGCTCCATCGCCCGCTCGACGGTCGATACGGATCCCATGGGCGCGAAGAACATGGCGGCGAAGCACGTGACGCTCATCTTCGACTCCGACTCAATGCGCGGCTCGATCGACTCGGCAGGCGCCAAGCGAAAGTTCGCGAAAGCGATTCCGAAAGGCGCTGTGCCGACGTTCATGACGGGCTTCGGTGCATCGTATGGGCTCTACAGCTCGATGGGACTCTACGAGATGATCCTCTCGCGCACGCGCCCCGCGGCGAACGACACGCTCACCGTCCCGGGCATCGACATCGCATCGGGCGCGATCGCGAAGCGCAAATTCCTCGCGCGCTCCGCGACGCAGATCGATGTCGACTACTTCGGCATCATGTGGACGCACCTCACTATTGATCCGGGCGCGCTCATCACCGCGGCCGATGCGCGCGCGACGACCGAGCAGACCGAGACACAGCGCGTCGGCGTCGTTGATGTCGCGGCGATCGCCAAGAGCTTCTCCTCGGCCGATCACGCAGGGAAGGGCGTCGGTCTCGCGTCGCCGAATCTGATAGAGAAGGCGACGATCGACGGACAGACCATAATCGTCGCCTACGGCAGCCCGCGCCGGCGCGGCCGCACCATTCTCGGCGCCGTTGTCCCGTATGATCACGTCTGGCGCACCGGAGCGAACGAGGCCACGACGATCGTCTTGGACAAGGACATGACCATCGGCGGCGCGGCGGTGCCAGCGGGGGCATACAGCCTCTGGACGATTCCGAAGGCGGATGGCTCGGTGCAGCTCGTGGTCAACAGGCAGCACGGCCAATGGGGCACCGAATACGATCCCGCCCAGGATCTCGTGCGCGTGGCGATGCAGTCGAGCACCGCGCCGGCGCCGCAGGAAAACTTCGCGATCAACATCACGGGCAGCGGAACGAGCGGCGCGCTCCGCATCAGCTGGGATGCCTTCGTGTGGATCGTGCCGATCGTCAGCGGGGCGTGAAGTGGCTGCGTACCCTCGCTTCCGGCACCGCGTAGCGCAGGAGCCCAGCGGACAGGAGTCGATGACGAAGACGTTCGCACTCGGCAGAGCCATCTTCGCAGCCGCACTCGGCTCACTCGGGGTACAGTGCCTCCTCCGCGGCAACGCCATTCCGACGCTCGAGCCTGTGACCAGCGCTGCGGCTCTGCCACTCATTGGCTGGATCACCGGCATCGTTCTCATCGCGGCGGCGATAGCGTCGCTTCTTCCCCCGAGCGCGAGCTACGGCGCGGCGGTAATCGCAGCGGTGATGCTGCTCTGGGTTGCGCTGCTTCATCTTCCGGCTCTCATCGTCGCGCCGAAGAATGGCGGCGAATGGACCAGCGCCTCCGAGTCTCTTGCGATCGCCGGTGCCGCGCTCGTGCTCTTCGGCCTGACACGCATCTCCGATGCGCACGCTGCTCGCTGCATTCTGGCAGGCCGCATTTTCTTCGGAGTCTGCATGCTCGGCTTCGGGGCGCTCCACTTCATTTACATCGCGTACGTCGCCTTCGTGATCCCCGGCTGGATTCCAGCGCACGTCTTCTTCGGATACGCCACCGGCGTCGCGCACGTCGCGGCGGGACTTGGCATCCTCACCGGCGTGCTCGGGCGCATCGCAGCGCTCTGCACCGCGCTGATGTTCGGCAGCTGGGTGCTCATCGTGCACGGCCCGCGCGTGATCGCGAAGAGTCAGGATCCGAACGAGTGGACGAGCATGCTGATCGCGCTCGCCATATGCGGCGGGGCACTGCTCATCGCGGAGGTGTTCGCGAGACATACGAAGCGCGTGGAGGGGGCGATCGATTAGGGTATTCCGGGCGCTGGACCTTCCATTGCCCCGCGTGTAAGGTCCAGCACCTTCAACTCCCGTACGATGACCGACATCGCCATCCCCCTGCTTGCCGACATCAGGGCGTTCTTCTTCGAAGACTATCTCTCAAAGATCATTCGCTGCCTCGATACGCTCGACGAGGAGAGCGTGTGGTGGCGCGCCAATCCCGACTCGAACAGCATCGGCAACCTGTTGCTCCATCTCGACGGCAGCACGCGCATGTGGGTGCTCGGCGTCGCTGGCGGCAGGCGCATCGTGCGCGACCGCGATGCGGAGTTCGCCGAGCGCGGGCCGCTGGCAAAGTCGGCGCTCATGGCCAGGCTCCGGGCGACGCTGGCGGAAGTCGATGAGGTGCTCGGGCGGCTCGACCATGCGGCGATGCTCGAGCGGCACCCCTCGACGAAAGGAGACGTGACCGTGCTGTGGGCCATTCTTCACGCCGTCGAGCACTTCTCGATGCACACCGGCCAGATCATCCTCATCACCAAGCTCCGAACGAGCTCAGTGCTCCAGCTCTCGAGCTAACGCGCGGACACGAGCGGATCCATCAACGCGAACGCCGTGCGAAGCCGGGCGTCGGTGAGCAACGTCAGCTGCGGTAGAATCGGGTGCCCGCGCAGACGCGGAAAGTCGCGGCGGCGCAGGCGTGGTGGGAATTTCAGCCGGCGCGCGTCGCGAAGGCGGGCGGCGGCTCACTCAACGACTTCAGAGCTCCGAAGGTCGCGAACAACCCGCTCACCAAAATCGATGCGAACGGACTCGGCGAAGACGCCGACAACCTGGCGGCGATTCACGCGCTCACGTTGTATCGCTCGCTGCGCTACGGCGGCAACGTCGATCTCATTCTCACGGACAATCGATCGTATCGCTCGGAGCCGGTGAACGATCGCGCGGAGATGAAGGCATTCAGGCCGAAGGGATTTCCGTACTTCGATCTCGATGAGGCGTTCGGCGCGCTGGACGCGGGGCGCACGTACAGGGGCGGCCATCCGCCGGCGACGATCGAGTTCGACGGCGCACAGCTGCCGAATCCGAACGTGCATGCGGCGCCGGGCACGATGCTCGGCGCGGAGCAGAAAGCGTGGTTTCTCGCGCGTCTGAGGAGCGCGACAGCTCCGTGGACGCTCTGGGGAAATTCGGTGGCTTCGCTCGACTGGCGTACGGATCTGCAGAACGTACCAGCCGTGGATGGTAAGCGCTGGCCATCGCCGGGCTACGGGCTGAGCACGGAGGAGGACTGGTCGGCGTATCGCGCCGAGCGCAACGACATCTTCGACAGCGTGCGTGCGCATCGCGTGTCGGGTTTCGTATCGCTGTGCGGCGACAGACACGCGTTCACGGCGGGACGAGTGTCGCCATCGCTGCCGCCGGAAAAGTTCGCGCCCGTCGACGTGGAGTTCATCGCCGGCTCGATATCCGCGCCAGGGCTCGTCGAATCGACCGAGCACCGAATTCCGAAGGACCATCCGCATCGCGCGCTCTACTTTCACGACACTCCCGCGGGCGCTCGCTCGACGATCAACGCGGCGTTGAGGCACGGCGTGATGACATGTCTCGTGCTGCAGGAGACGGGCGACGAAGGAAAGGCGCTCGCCGCCAGCAATCCCGACGTCGCGCCGCATCTCACCTTCGCCGATCTCGGCGGCCACGGCTACGCGATCGTGCGCGCGACCAGGGATGCCCTGGACGTCGAGTTCGTGTGCATCGCGCGACCGGTGGAGCGCGCGCAGGGCAGCGATGGAGGCCCGCTCGTGTACCGGATCTCGCACCACGTGCCACGATGGGCGGCGGGCGACGAGCCGACGCTCGAGCGAAGAGATCTGGAAGGGGTGCCGCCGCTGCTCTCGTGAGGCGAAAAGCGGAATTATCTCAGTACTGAGAGATCTCCGCCACGCGCCCCGGTCAGCCGCTCCGTCGCCTCGCGAAATCCCTCCGGCAACCCGACATCGAGAAACGTCCCGTGCAGTACGCGCCCGCGCAGCGCGCCGCGCGCGAGCATCATCTGCATCACGGGAATGTCGTCGAGCTCCTTACCGGCCGCGAGCGATCGCTCGACCTCATCGATCACTCTGAATGCGGACGGCAGGAATACGTACCGGCCGACGCCGGTCATCGCGGATCGGGCGTCGCCAAGCGAGAAGGTGCTGCCGTGCGCGCCCTTGGCCGGGATCGACTCGATGATGAAGTCATCGTAGCTGCGCACCCCCGGATAGATCGGCGTCGGCCCTCGCGTCGCCGCGATCTCGTGCGTGATCTCCGTGAGCCCGACCACGTTCGTGCGATCGTGAATGAAGGTCTCGATCACCTGCGCGACCGCGGGCGCCGACACATCGACGAAGAGATTGTCCGGCAGCGCAACGGCCACCGGCTCCTCACCCGCGAAGTCACGACCAACGCGCACCGCATCGGCGAGCCCGCGCGCCGCTGACTGCACCGCCGTCTCGATGCGCGCCGGCATCCCCGCACCACCGGCAACGCTCTTCGTGAAATCGATGACCGATTGCTTATCCGGCGAGACGACGACCAGCACGTGCTCGATCCCGCTGAGCGCGCACTCGCGCAGCACGTGCGCGAGCACAGGCTCTCCTGCTATCAGCACCAGCTCCTTCGCGGTGCCACGCGAGATCGAGAGCATTCGCGTTCCTTTCCCGCCACACGGAATGATCGCCCTGCGGACCTCGGACACTAGGCAACGATTTCCATGGGCCGCGCCGCGCGCGCGCCCGTCAGGAGATGCTGGTGGCTCGCGATCACGCGGCGATACGCCTCACCTACCGGGCGAATCTGCCGCTGCAGATCATAGAGCCCGACCGGATGCAGATCGTTGCGCTCGTGTCGGAGCGCGTGCTGCCAGTCGATCTGGTCGGTCAGCGAGTACCAGGTGAAGCCGCGCACCGGAATTCCGCCCGCGATGAGATTCATCACGTCGCCCCATTGCTCCGCGAGCCAGTCGACCGCGTGGTCGCTCACGCGATTCGTCTCGCAGTGAAAGAGCGGAATGCGATACCGATCGTAGTACGAGCGGGCGAGCGCGCGAAAGCCGAGCCCGTTGCGATTGGTCGTCTGGCGCCCGTTGGCCGCGATGCGATGCTCGCATGTCGCGTAGTAGTCGAGCCCGAGCCATCGCTGTCCAACCGCGCGCTTCTCGCGGAAAAAGCTCAGGTCGTTCGACGTGACGCCATTGTCGTTCAGAAACGCCGCCATCCCCGCATCGAGCTGATGTCCGAGCGTGAGATCGAGAGACAGATGCTTGATCCCGTTCCAGTGATCGGCCATACGTTGCGAAGCCTTTCCCATCGGCGCGAAGTGCTCGGCCGACTCCCCCTGCACGATAATCGCGTCTGGGCGCACGGTGAGAATCGCCTCGACCGCGAGCTCGTTCGCCATGCAGAGGTTGCGCATCGCCTGCACGAATGCACGATCGCTCGCGAGACACTCGTTCCACCATCCGCGCAGCGCCGAGAAGCTCGCGCAGATGAAGATCTCGTTCACGGGAGTGAAGTGGCGCACCCACGGATAGCGCACCGCAAACTCGCGCGCGTAGCTCGCGAAGTGAATCGGGAAGGCGACATCCTGAAAGCCGCCGAGCCAATCGGGTACTCCGAAGTGACAGAGATCCGCGATGACCGTGATGCCGAGCTCGCGAAGACGCTCCATGGGGGCATCGGAGCTCGACCAGTCGAAGCGGTCGGGCGCGGGGTGTGTCAGGTAGTACGCGGGTCCGTAGCGGAGCGCATTGACACCCAGCGAGGACAGAAGAGCGAAATCCTCCTCCCATCGCGCATAATGCCCGCACTTATCCATCTGATCGATGCGGCGCCCCGTCGGCAGAGTGGGGTAGCTGTTTTCGATCCCGGTGGCGAAAAAGAATTCAGGATTCATCGGCATTTGTGGAGTTGCCGTAAGACGAATGAGGGGCGTAGAGCATAACAGCCGTCTGCATTCATACCCCTCGAACTACGGAGCGATCACGACTCGACGCGCGCACCGGCGGCAGGACGAACCAGCCAGCTTCGGGCTGAATGCGGAAAGAGAGCGCCGTAGGCCGTCATAACGGGCTCTGCCATGCTCTGGAGCGCCTCGATCTCGCCCGTCGCAATCGCGCAGCCGCCCCAACCCGCCCCTGTGAGCCGCGCGCCGCGAATACCCGGCTGCGCCGACGCGAACTCGACAAACCAATCGAGCTCAGGCGCAGAGCACTCGTACAAATCCCGTAATGACTCGTGAGACGCTACTAACAGTTCTCCCGGAATCGTCGCCGTCGACTCCAGCGACGCGACTGCCTCCTTCACCCGTGCGTTCTCCGTCACTACGTGCGTGGCGCGCCTCCGGAGCAGTGAATCGAGATCGCTTTCCTCGATATCGCCAATCGTCGCATGGGCGAGCCGCCCAAGCTCCGGCCGACGCTTTTGAAGCCCCAGAAGCGCCCGCGCGCACTCGTCGCGCCGCGCAGCGAAGGCCGACGTGCGAAGGCCGCGCTTGACGCCCGTGTCGAAGATCAAAACGTGCTCCTGACAGCGCACGTGCTCGGTTCGCATGGTGTCGCAAAAAACATGGAGCGCCGAGTGCTCCTGTGCGAGTGCGGATGCGAATTGATCCATGATTCCGCACGGCACGCCGACGAACAACGTCTCGGCGCTCCACGCGACGTGGGCCGCGTCCTGAAGCGAGAGATCGAGGCCGAGTAGATCGCCAATGGCGAGAGCGGTGGCGACGGAGATCGCGGCGGAGGAGGACAGCCCGGCGCCGGACGGTACGTCGCTCACGACGGCTATTTCGAGAGCAGGCATCTTGAGAATTCGCTGCGAAAGCTCGCGTACGACGCCGGCGACATAGTCCCACCACTTGCCGCTCTTGTCGGGCGTCGTTGGGTGGAAGGAGCCGAGTTCGGCGAGCTTGTCGCTCGCGACTCGCGTGATGGTGTCACGGCTCCGTCGTACCGCGACGTACGTCCGCCGGTCGATGCCGATCGGGAGCACTTCGCCGCCGTTATAGTCGGTGTGCTCGCCGATCAGATTCACGCGCGCGGGAGCGGAGGCCACGCTATCGGGCGGCGCGCCGAAAGTTGATGCGAAAAAGGACCGCGCCGCCGACGAAGTCATCCGTTTAGAAATGGCATGCGACGTGCTTTCTCTGCCGTAGTAGTGGATGAAGCCGCTGCTGGGGTCGCGACCGCTCCCCGTTCGAAGTGCCGTCTACGTACCCCGAGTGTCGGAGCCGTCCCGCATGACGAAGTCTAGTGCTTCCGGAGAACTCTCGCGCCGCGATCAAGCGACTCCGGTGGATCTCATCTGCTTTTCGCATCTACGGTGGGACTTCGTCTACCAGCGTCCGCAGCACCTGCTGTCGCGATTCGCGCGTCAGGGCCGCGTATTCTACGTGGAAGAGCCCGTGTACGGAGCCGAGTCGGCGCGCTACGAGGAAACGATTCGCGCGGATGGCGTGCACGTGGTCGTGCCTTGGCTTCCGCACGATCTGCTCGAAGAGACGCGCAATCGGCTTCTGCGTGAGCTCATCGATCAGCTGATCGCGGCAAATTCGATCTCGAGCTTCGTAGCTTGGTACTACACGCCCATGGCGCTGCCGTGGACGCGGCATCTCCAGCCCGTCGCCGTCGTGTATGACTGCATGGACGAGCTCTCGGCGTTCCGCGGCGCGCCGCCCGAGATGGTCGAGCGCGAGAGCGAGCTGATCGCGCTTGCCGATGTCGTGTTTACCGGCGGCACGAGCCTCTACGAGGCGAAGCGTGCGCGGAGCGACAACGTGCACTGCTTCCCGAGCAGCGTCGACTCGGCGCACTTCGGCAAGGCTCGTACGTTCGAGAGCGATCCCGCCGATCAGGCCGACATCCCGCATCTGCGTCTGGGCTTCGCCGGAGTCATCGATGAGCGAATGGACATCGAGCTCCTGAGCGCACTGGCATTGGCACGGCCGGAGTGGCATCTCGTGCTGATTGGTCCCGTCGTCAAGATCGATCCCGCCCAGCTGCCCCAACACGAAAACATCCACTATCTCGGCCCCAAGCCGTACGCTGATTTGCCGTCGTACATGGCCGGGTGGGACGTCGCACTCCTTCCGTTCGCTCTCAACGATTCGACGCGTTACATCAGCCCGACGAAGACGCCGGAGTATCTCGCAGCGGGACTCCCGGTGGTGTCGACGCCGATTCGCGATGTGGTCGCGCCATATGGGATCGCGGAGCTCGCGCGCATCGGCAGAGATGGGAAGGACTTCGTCGACGCCATCGATGCGGAGCTCGCTCGCTCTGCCTCCGATCGTCGCAAGTGGCGGTCGCGCGTCGATGGCTTTCTGTCCACGATGTCGTGGGATCGCACGCAGTAGCAGATGGCATCGCTCATCGTGCAGGCGATCGCGCAGGAGAGTGTGAAGTCGCTGCCCGAGGTCGAAGTGACGCCGCTTCGTCGCCCGGCTTCGATCGTATCGCGGTTCGACGTCGCGATGGAGGCCTGACGATGTTCGACTACTGCATCGTCGGCGCGGGCTTCGCGGGGAGCGTGCTGGCCGAGCGGCTGGCACGTGGGAGCGGGAAGCGCGTGCTCGTGGTGGAGAAGCGTGCGCACATCGGTGGCAATGCGTACGACCATTATGATGACGCGGGCATCCTCGTGCATCGCTATGGTCCGCACATCTTCCACACGAACTCGCGCGACGTCTTTCAGTATCTCTCGCGCTTCACGGAGTGGCGGCCGTACGAGCATCATGTGCTCGCGAGCGTCGACGGGCAGCGCGTGCCGATGCCGATCAACCTCGATACGCTGAATCGCCTGTACTCGCGCAACATGACATCGCAGGAAGCCGAGGCGTATCTCGCGCAGGTGGCGGAGCCGCACGAGCATCCGCGTACGTCGGAGGACGTCGTCGTCGCGCGAGTCGGGCGCGAGCTGTACGAGAAGTTCTTTCGCAACTACACCCGCAAGCAGTGGGGGCTCGATCCGTCGCAGCTCGACGCGAGCGTGACGGCGCGCGTGCCCGTGCGCACGAATCGCGACGCGCGCTACTTCACGGACACGTATCAGGCGATGCCGAAACACGGCTACGCGCGGATGTTCGAGAACATGCTCGACCACGACAACATTCACGTGATGCTGCAGACGGACTATCGCGAGATCGAGGGGTTGATTCCCTACAAGTCGATGATCTACAGCGGCCCGGTCGATGAATACTTCGACAGCTGCTACGGCAAGCTTCCCTACCGCTCGCTCGAGTTCAAGCACGAGACGCACGATCAGGAGTGGTTCCAGGAGGCGCCGGTCGTGAACTTCCCGAACGAGCATCTCTACACGCGCTCGACGGAGTTCAAGTATCTGACGGGGCAGAAGCATCCGAAGACGAGCATCGTGTACGAGTATCCGACCGACGACGGCGATCCGTACTATCCGATTCCCCGTCCCGAGAACGCGGAGCTGTACAAGAAGTACAAGGCGCTCGCGGATGTCGAGTCACGCACGCGGTTCGTGGGCAGGCTCGCGACCTACAAGTATTACAACATGGATCAGGTCGTGGCTCAGGCGCTTGCAACCTATCAGAAGATAGCTGGCGTCGTCGACGGCGCTCACGCACTGGCGACGCCGCTTGCGGAGTAGATGGTGCTCGCGACTCCGATCCGCTGCCTGTTGAGCCGCCGCAGTCCGCTCGAGCTGTGGGGCGGAGTCGAGTGCACGGTGAATCGGGTCGGTGACCGCTCGTTCGACCAGATCGCGCGCACGGGGCACATGTGGCGCCTCGACGATCTCGATCGCTTCGCCGAGCTGGGGATTCGCACGCTGCGCTTTCCTCTTCTGTGGGAACACGTGCAGCCGGAGCGCGAGAGCGAGGCCGACTGGCGCGGGTCCGATCTTGCGCTCGAGCGTCTGCGCGAGCTGGGCATCCGTCCGATCGTCGGCCTGCTTCATCACGGCTTTGGTCCACGCTGGGTTGATGTGCGCGCCGCGGAATTCCCGGAGCAGTTTGCGCGTTACGCGCGCGCCGTTGCGGAGCGCTATCCGTGGATCGACGCGTATACCCCAATCAACGAGCCGCTGACCACCGCGCGCTTCAGCGGTCTCTACGGCCACTGGCACCCGCACGCACGCGACGACGCGACCTTCTCGCGTCTGTTCATCACGCAAATTTCTGCGATCTCGACCGCGATGCGCGCGATTCGCCGCGTGACTCGGGGTGCGGAGCTCGTGCAGACCGAGGATCTCGGCAAGGTCGCGAGCACACCGGCGCTCGAATCGCAGCGCGACTTCGAGAATGAGCGGCGCTGGCTTACGTGGGATGCGCTTTGCGGGCGAGTGCATCCGGGTCATGCATGCTGGAGCTATTTGGCAGAGGCTGTGGGTGATGGCGCACGGATGCTCGAGAGGCTGACCGACGAGCCGTGCGAAGCCGGCGTGATCGGGATCAATCACTACATCACGAGCGAGCGCCATCTCGATGAGCGCGTCGAGCGGTACGCGCTCGATGAGATCGGAGGGAATGGCCGCGAGGTGTACGCCGACGTCGCGCAGGTGAACGTGGAATCGGTGGAGCGTGCCGGGCTCCGCGGGCTGCTCCGCGAGGCGTGGGAGCGATATCGGCTTCCGATCGCGATCACCGAGTGCCACATCGGCTGCACGCGCGAAGAGCAGATGCGATGGCTGGGCGAAGTGTGGAGCGATGCGAGCGACGCCCGTGACGCGGGAGCAGATGTGGGCGCAGTGACGAGCTGGGCGCTCCTCGGCTCGTACGACTGGAACTCGCTCGTCACTCGCGAGAGCGATCACTATGAGTCGGGTGCGTTCGACGCGCGCGGCGCCGTCCCGCGCCCAACGGCGCTCGCTGCGATGCTGCACGGGCTGGCGAGCGAGGGCCGCTACGTGCATCCGGTGCTCGCGACTGCGGGCTGGTGGCATCGCGGGAAAACCGGCGCGGCGAGCGGACCTTCAATCCTGATTGCGGCCAGCGACGGATCGACGGGCGCCGAGATCGCCGCCGCGTGCGAGAGCCGCGGGCTCGCATACGTGCTCCTCGACCGCGATGCGCTCGACATCCACTCGAGTGCCTCCGCCGTGTGCGCGCTCGATGCGCATCGCCCGTGGTCCGTCGTCTGCACCACGAGCTACGCGGGCGCACTCGCCGAGGAGTGCGCGCTACGCGCGATCACACTCGCGACGTGCGACGAGCACGCCCTCGACGTGCATACACTGCTCGATCAGCTCATCGATTCCGACTGCACCATTGCAAGCATCTCACCGTTGAATGGTGTGATCGTCTAGCTGTCTGGAGGAAATGAATCGTGTCAAAAGCAAAGGCGTGGCACTCACTTACCTTCGTGCTCATAGCCGCAGCCATTCTGACGCAGCTCGTGCTCACAATACAGGGAAGCGGAGTCCAACTGGCGCCGGATGGAAGCATTGCTGGCACGGGCGAGCGAGTGCTGCGCTTCTTCAGCTTCTTCACTATCCAGAGCAATCTGCTCGCGGCCGGAACCGCGCTCGCGCTCATTCTGCGTCCAGATCGCGATGGGCGCACATGGCGAGTGCTGCGCGTCTCCGCCATTCTCGGGATGACCGTCACCTTCATCACCTACATGGCCGTGCTCCGCCCGATCGTTCATGTGCAGGGAATCTCGAAGCTCACCGATATCGCCTTTCACTACATCGCGCCGCCGCTCACGGTCATCGGCTGGTACCTCTTTGGCCCCTGGCCGCGCATCGATGTCACGACCCTCCTCCGCCACCTCGCGTGGCCATTCCTCTACTTCTCGTACACTCTCGTGCTCGGTGCCTCCACCGGATGGTATCCGTATCCGTTCATCGACGCCGGCAAGCTCGGATACCCGCATGTGCTGCGAAATGCATTGGCACTCACCCTGATGCTCCTGATCCTCGGCGCGATATACCACGTGCTCGATACGAGGCTCGGAAAAGCGAAGGCGCAGCCGCCCCGGTGAGCGAGCGGCGCGCTCGCTTCTGGTCCAGTCCGGAGTTGCAATCGCCGGATGCAGAAAGAGCCAGTCGGCCGTCCGTGCAGAGCTCCACACGGTTCGACCGCCTGGCTCCATCCATGCGCCCCCGCGAGGTGGGCGTTCCCTTCACCTACGTGGTCACCGATCGACGCGCAGACCGCTCGGGACGTGTCTCGGTGTGAGCCGTCCGAGATCCCGCGCCCGGTCGTCCGTGAGCGCGCTCATGTAGTCGGTGAGCGAGTTGATGATCGAGTCCGTCAGCACCACACCGAGAATGATCGTGTCGCGGTGCGCGTTGATGTCGGGCGCGTTCGAGAGAAGCGTGCTGCGGAGCGCGGGCTCGAGCTGCAGCGGATCGAACGCGAGCAGCTTCTTGTCCGATTCGCTGTAGTGCGCGATGAAGTCGCGCAGCGAGGACATCGCGCCGTCGTGGCCATACGGCGCCGTGAGCTCGACGTTGCGAAGCGGCGAAGTGCGGAAGCGATACTTCTCCGACTCGTCACCAGTGACGTTCATGCGCCCGAAATCATCGCGAAGGCTCGATCCATTCCCCTTGCCGGGACCGAACTGCGCCACTGCGACGTCGTGGAACTTCTCATCGCTGAACGTCGCACCGTTGTGGCAGAGCGAACACTTGATGGTCATGAAGATCTGTGCGCCGGCGAGCTGCTTCGGTGTGAGCGCGTTGTCCCTTCCAGCCAGGAAGCGATCCCACGGCGTATCGTCGAAGGTGAGCTTGTCGACCAGGAAGCCGCCGATGGCGTTCGACGCGTGGGCGAAGGTCATGTCC
The DNA here is from genome assembly GCA_040006195.1 of Gemmatimonadota bacterium. Taxonomy (GTDB): domain Bacteria; phylum Gemmatimonadota; class Gemmatimonadetes; order Gemmatimonadales; family Gemmatimonadaceae; genus FEN-1250. Next base: position 16,227 of record JBDTXL010000449.1, read on the forward strand.
CTGAACCGCTGCCCCGGATACGCACGCTCGAACATGTGACGGTATTCGGGGATCTGTCCAAGGCGGTGCATCAGCCCTTCCCAGATCGCGGTGTTGTCCGAATCGGCGACTGCGGCGAGCTCATTGCCCGTGTAGGCGCGCATCTCGTCGCGATTGCCGACCGGGAACATGCCGATCGCGGAGACGGGTCCGAATTCCAGGACCCGGCGCATGCTGGGCGTGAGCTGACTGCCAGCAGGCGTGCTCAGACGTCCGTGCAGCCCCGCTTCAACGCGTCCATCCCAGAAGAGATGCTGCATAGCCGCGAGGTTGAACGCTGGCGGTGCATTTCGCGGGATGAAGAGCCCCTGCGGATGCACGCGTTCGGGACCGGAACCCTGCGCGCCCTGTCCGATCGAAAGACTCCGATCGTCGCCGGTGGCAAATTGGGGAAGGTGGCACGTCATGCACGAGATGTCGCGGTTACCGCTGAGGATCTTGTCGAAGGCCAGTGCGCGACCGAGCTCGACGAGCTCCGGGCGCACGTGCTGTCGCCGCGGGAGAGCAACTACCCCTCGTCCCGCTGCGAGCTGGCGTACGAGCGCCGCAGATGGATTCGGCGGCGGAGGAGCGGGGTGTCGCGAGGCCAGTGGTTCCGTGCTCGCCGCCGGCTTCTCGTCGGCGCAATACATGAGCGGTGCGGCCAGGAAGGCCACAGCAGCATACTTCCTCCAGGTTGTCCGGCGCATAGAACCTCTTGTGGGGTGTTCTCTGCTTAAAACGCCAATTCCCGGACTCATCTGGGGGGACGGTCCGCTAACTAGATAATCGCAAGAGGTGCGAAAAAGAGGACATTTAATATTCGGAACTGGTTAGCCGCGTCTAATGCGCGCTAGTCATACCCGAAGCGGGCTGATGCTAGCTTCCCAACAGATTGCGGTGCAGCAGGAGGCGCGCTTTTCGCCAGTCGCGCCGAACGGTTCGCTCCGAGACTTCGCGAAAGGTCGCAATCTCCACGAGCGTGAAGCCGCAGAAGAAGTGCATGTCGACCAGCTCGGCCAGCGCCGGCTCGAGTCCTGCCAGCTCATCGAGCGCGTCGCCGAGCGCTTCGAGCGCTCTCGCATCCTGCATGGATTCCTGCGAGGGGAGTTCGTCGCCATCGAGCGTGATCTCGAGATCTCGGCCGCGCTTCTTCGCGCGCCGCCGCCGCGTGTAGTCGATTACGAGTCCGCGCATCGCGCGAGAAGCGTAGCCGAGAAACCGCGCCTCGTCCGGAAAGTCGACATTCTTGCGGTCGACCATGTTGAGATATGCCTCGTGGAGCAGCGTCGTCGCTCCGAGGGTAATCGACGAGCCGGCGCGACGCAGATTGCTTTCCGCAATACGGTGCAGCTCGGCGTAGAGCATCTCGAACAGTGCGTCAGCGGCCGCCGGATCGGAGCGGTTCGCTCGCTCGATCAGTGCTAAAATGTCGCCCGTCAAACTCCCCCCCGCTACGCTGGCGATGAACGAGTCGCGCTCTGCGCTCTCTGCGGAGCTCTTCTCCAGGCTCGAAGCTACGCGGATTCGGGGATGAAGGCCAATGCCCATAACGGCTTGTGGAGCAGCGCCGGGCGGCGCTGCTCCGCAAGCCGCGCGAGTCTCCTACTTACCCTTCGACGGGCCCTTTTCCTTTCGCATCTTCGGGTTCGGAACAACCCCGAGCGCGGATGCAAGATCGATTTGGTGATCCTGCTCCTGCTTGATGAGCTCCTGGAGTACTTCGGCGAGTGCGTACTCACCAAGCTCTTCTGCCTGCTTGATACGCTGCCGATAGTTGTCGATGGTGTCATCTTCGGCATGCAGGTCCGCCCACAGCATGTGCTCGTTCTCTTCCGAAACCTCGACTGTGGCGGGCACGTGTACGGGGTACGCGCCGAAATAGTCGATCTGGCGCGCGATTGCGAGCGCGTGATCGAGCTCTTCATGGGCGTGCTTTTCGAGCTCACTGGCGATGTTCTGGAAGCGAGCGGTGTCGAGCTTCTGGCTGAAAATCACGTACTGAATGATCGCCTTGTACTCGCGGGCGAGGTCCTCCTGCAAACCCGCTACGAGCTGCTCGCGCGTCACCGGCGCGGACGAAGGTTCCTGTTTGGCCATTGATCGGTCTCTAGCGTTTGAATGTGAAATGGGGCATCCTGCCCACCTGAATGAACGCAGGAATTCGGCCCGTGCGCGAGGGGGATGAGTTACCCAAAAGATGAGATGAGCCCGCCGCCGGCGGCCTCCGAGGACCCGAAGTCGTTCGAGATCGCCCGGCTCTGGGTGGCGAATGACGAGCAGCACGTCGTGCTCCGAACCGACGTGTGGCCGGATCCGGCGGCGTGGGGGATCGTGCTCGCGGATCTCGCGCGGCACGTCGCGGTGGCCTATCAAAGGAAAGCTGGGCACGATGTCGAGGATGTGCTCGAGCGAGTGCTCGCGGGCTTTCACGCGGAGATCGACGGAGCATCTAATGAGTGAGCACCCAGAGGTCGCGCCGATCGCGAAGTTGAGTCTCGTCTCGAAGTTCGCGGCAATCGACGATCACTGGAATCCGCGAATCATCGGCGAGCTCAATGGCCAGCACGTGAAGATCGCGAAGATTCATGGAGCATTCGACTGGCATCATCACGAGCACGAGGACGAGCTGTTTCTCGTGCACCGCGGCTCCTTCTGCATGGAGTTTCGCGATCGCACGATCGAACTCGAAGCCGGCGACATGCTCATCGTGCCGCGCGGGGTCGAGCACCGCCCCGTCGCGGACCACGAGGCCGAGATACTGATGTTCGAGCCTGCCGGTACGTTGAACACCGGCAATGTGACGAGCGCGCGTACGGTTCGCGAGCCCGAGCGGCTATAGGAATTCCCAACGCATGCACTCAACTCGGCAGAGATCATGACCGCGACTTCAGCGTCGTCGACCGGGACCGCAGCGCTCCATCCACGCATTCAGGAGCTCATCGACTATATCGATGTGCACCGCCGCGAGCTACGAGACGCCATCGCTTCGGTGCCGGAGAAAATGCGCGAGATCAAGCCGGCTGACGGCTCGTGGTCGGTGGCAGAGGTACTTGAACATGTGTCGATGCTCGAGCAGCAGATCGCTGCGTTGGTGACGATGCACGTCACCGCGGCGCGTGCGAGCGGTGTCGGTCCAGATCCCGACACGAGCTCAGTCGTCGCGAGCTTCGCGAATCCGGGGCAAGTGGTCGATCGTGGAACGAAGATCGTTGCGCCAAAATCGGTGGTGCCGACCGGCACGGTCGACGCGCAGGCTGGAACGGTGGCGCTCGAGCAGTCGCGCACCGCGATGGTAGCGTCGCTGCACAACGCGAACGGCGTCTCCCTCGAGAATCTCGTCCAGACGCACTTCGTGCTCGGCCCTCGCAACCTCTACCACTGGATCGTGGCCACTGCATTACATGATAGCCGGCATGCCGCACAGATCCGGGAACTAGGAAAATCGCTCGTCGCCAGCTGACTTTCGCGCACGAATCACACTCACCAGGAGCTCCACATGCGACCACTCGGAATCATTGGCGTCATTCTCATCATCGGCGGCGTGGTGGTGCTCGCGATGAAGGGAATCAGCTATACGAAGGACCGCGACTCCGTGAAGATCGCCGGCGTCGAGATCGCCAAGGAGGACCGCGGCTTCGTCCCACCCGTCGTGGGGATCATCGCCGTGGTCGCGGGCGTGGCGCTCGTCGCGGCGGGTCGAAAAAAGGCGTAACGTGACACGCGACGGCCGCGTCGTCGCAGCGATGGCCGCCGCCGTGGTCGTCGCACTCTGCGCGTGTTCGCCCGAGCCGCCGCTCGTTGCCGGAAGCACCGACTCCTACGAGTTCACGGCGCGCGTGCGCAACGCGATTCGAGTCGGCGCAAACGATGCTGCGTCCGAGAAGATGCTCGCCGCGCAGCGCTTCGACTGCGCGCGCACCGACACGCTCCAGGCGGAAGAAGGCGACACGCTCCAGGCACATTCGGCGCCCGATGAGCCGGGCACCGAGTATCTCACCTGCGACTACGTGAACCGGCGCCGGTGGGGTGAGAAAGCGCAGCGTCGATATCTGGTGGTACTATACGTACGCGAGCATCGCGTCGATCGCGTCTTCGCCGTCACACATCTGCGCGAAGTGCACTGATCAACCGTCATCCAGGACACACGTGAGCAAGGGCGAGAGAAAGATCCATCACAAGATCGTGTTCGGTGGAATCGTGATCCTGATCGTCATGCTCGTCTGGATCTTCGCCTTCCCCAAGCCCGGCCCGTGACGGCGCGCGGCATCAGTGATCGATGCCGCGTCCCGTCTCCGACTGCAGCTCGTCGATCTTCTTCGATGCCTCCGCCTTCGTGAGCCCATCCTCGAACGGCTCGCCGGCTTCCTCCGAGAGCGTCTTCAGATACGACGCCTGAGCGCCCGTCATGCTCTCGTTGCCGGTAACCCACTGGGCGGGATCCTTCTGCGTGTGCGTCGGAATCGAATCGTCGGCCGCATTCGCGTTGCTGTCGTCGCGAACGTCGCGGTCCCGATGCTGCACATTGCGCGTTGCCATGCCGATCTCCTTTTCGCTGTCAAATGACGTTGCAGGAACGTACAAGTGGATAGCATGACCCGTGCCGAAGAAACACCGAAACTTAGGCGCGGCGATCTTGGCATTACATGGTCGCGTCTGCTTCTCGCCGCCTTCTTTTCCTTCGCCGGCATCATGCACTTCGCCGTGCCCGCACCGTATATCGCGATCGTTCCGCCGTGGCTCCCCAACGCTGCTCTACTCGTGGCCATGAGCGGCGTCGCTGAGACCTTGGGCGGGCTCGGCCTGCTCCTCCCGCGAACGCGCAGGCTGGCCGGATGGGGGTTGATAGCACTTCTCATTGCGGTATTTCCGGCGAACGTGCACATGCTGCGATTGGGCTACGAGCATCACGCAACGGCGCTCTGGAAAGCGGCGCTCTGGATTCGTCTCCCGCTGCAGCCACTGATGCTCTGGTGGGTATGGCGAGCGGCGGCCCGGCCGCCGACGTGAGCGCGCGATATCCGGTACCGGGCGCGAGGCACCGCGCCGAGCAGACGATCGATCGAAGCCGCTTCATCTGCACCGTCGAGCGCATCTCGTCGCCGGCCGACGCGCAGGAATTCTTGCGCGAGATGAACGGCGCGTTTCCGGACGCGACGCACAACTGCTGGGCATATCTCATTGGTGCGCCGGGAAGCACCGACCGGATCGGGATGAGCGATGCAGGCGAGCCGCACGGCACCGCGGGGCGCCCGATGCTCATGGTACTCCAGCACAGCGGCGTCGGAGACATCGCCGCCATCGTCACGCGATACTACGGCGGTACCAACCTCGGCACCGGCGGCCTCGTGAGAGCGTACGGAGGCACCGTGCAGCTTGCGCTCGCGACGATGCCGCGCGCCGAGCGAATCGACTACAGCGAGCTGCTCGTAGCAGTCGGGTACGAAAGCATCTCGGCTGTCCAGCAGTTGCTTCCGCGCTTCGAGTCGACGTCGCTGGCGGAGGAGTACGGCGAGCGAGCGACCTTCCGGCTGCGGGTTCCGGTGTCGAACGTCGAAGCGGTGCGCGGTGCGTTGCTCGACGCGACGAGCGGCAAGGCGGAGATTCTATCCGGCGATCCGGACGGCGCTCCGGAACCGTGACGCCCTTTCCCGCGCTTATCTTGTGTAGGAGTTGGATCTCACACCGCAGGTTACCATGAAGAAAAAGAACAGCGTCCCGCCGAAGGCGGCCCCAAAGCCGGTTTTCGGCCGCGCTCCGAAGGTGCCGATCTGGGCGCCGCGACCGTCGAACGCTCCGCAGACGCGCATCAAGCCACGGGACACTTCGGGGAAGTCGGGGCAGCGCGGCAAGTAGGCCGGTACCATGGCGCTCACGGCGACGATCTACAACTTCGACATCGAGCTCGCGAACGTGGACCGCAACGTCTACGAGACGTTCGCGCTTCGTGTTGCACAGCAGCCTTCGGAGACAGAGGAGTATCTCCTCACGCGCGTGATCGCGTACTGCCTCGAATACGCGGAAGGGATCGCCTTCTCGCGAGGGATTGCGGAGCCGGACGAGCCGCCGCTCGCGATTCGCGATCTCACTGGCGCGCTCGAGTTGTGGGTCGAGTTCGGGGCGCCGGATTCTGCGCGCATGCACAAGGCGAGCAAGGCCTCGCCGCGTGTGGCGATCTACACGCACAAGGATCCGCAGCATCTTCTCCGCCAGTACGCCGGCGAGCGCATCCATCGCGCGGAAGAAATCGCGCTCCATGCCGTCGATCGCGAGTTGCTCGCGTCGCTGATCGAGCGGCTCGACCGCCGCATGTCGTTCCAGCTCTCGGTCATGGAAGGGCACCTCTACTTCACTATAGACGGTGATGCCGTGGATGGAGCGGTCGTCCAGCATTCACTCCTCCCTGCCGGATGACGCTCGTTCGCCTTCACGCCGGAGCGTGAGATGGTCGATATCTCGGTGGATGGAGATAAGGCGGTGTTCGAGGTGGAGGGGCTCGACAAGCTGTGGGCATTTCGGAGCCGGCTCGAGATTCCACTCGCACACATCAAGGGCGTGAGCGCGAACCCGGCGCTGGCGCGCGGATGGTATCACGGTTTCCGCCTGCTCGGCACCAACGTTCCCGGCATTCTCACCGCCGGCTCCTTTCACAGGGACGGCAACAACGTATTCTGGGACGTGCACGACCCGGAGCGCACGATCGTTCTCGAACTGGACCACGAGTTCTACGGCCAGCTCATCATCGAAGTACCCGAACCGGCGAAGGCCGTGGCGCTGCTTCAATACAAAATTGGCTCGGCCCGCACATAAATCGCGGCCCCTGCCTGTTCGCCCGGTGCCAAGTGTACCGGAGAAGGCTATCTTTCAAATGACTCATGACC
>JBDTXL010000450.1:0-1684 GCA_040006195.1 Gemmatimonadota bacterium
TCGGCGCGAGCCGTTCGGTGATCCTTCGCCAGGTGCTGACGGAGAGCGTGCTGCTTGCGGTGATCGGAGGCGTACTCGGACTCCTGCTCGCCGTGTGGGGAACGGATCTCCTCCTGGCGATAGCGCCGCGGGCCATTCCGCGCGTTCACGACATCACGCTCGATTGGCGCGTCGTTGCTTTCACGGCACTCGTGACGATCGGCACAGGACTGCTCTTCGGAGCGGCGCCGGCGCTGCAGCTCAGTACCGCCGATCTCAATGGCACGCTCAAGGATGGCGGGCGCTCGGTCACCGGATCAGGCGGCGGAAATCGCACGCGATCCGCACTCGTGATCGCCGAGGTCGCGCTCTCGCTCGTCCTCCTCGCCGGCGCCGGACTGCTGAGCGCCACACTGCTCAAGCTCGAGAGCGTCGATCCGGGCTTCGACGCTCGCAATGTCCTAACCGCTCGGATGTCGCTGCCCGGCGCGAAGTACAAGACGGATGCGAGCCAGGCGGCCTTCTATGATCGAATGATCGAGAAGGTGCGCGCGACGCCGGGAGTCGAGGGCGTCGCAGCCGTCGGCATCGTCCCGATGGGTGGCGACCGAGCGATCAGCGGCTTCGCACTCGAAAACGAACCGCGTGGCCCGAACGATCCGCCGGCACACGGTGAGGCATCCGATGCGGTCACGCCTGATTTTTTCTCGGTGCTCAAAGTGCCCCTCAAGGCCGGACGCGTCTTCACCGTGCAGGATGACTCGGCGGCTCCACAGGTGATCATCGTCAACGAGGCGTTCGCGAAGAAGTACTGGCCGGGTGAGAATCCGCTGGGTAAGCGCATCTATCCGGGAGACACTTTGCGTGCGGTGGTCGGCGTCGTCGGCGACGTGCGTCGCGATGCACTCGACAAGGAGGCGTCGCCCGCGTTCTATGTGCCCAATCATCAATGGGGCGCGTCCGACCTCGCGCTGCTGGTGCGCACCAGGAGCAACGCTGCGAGCGTCGCCGCGGCTCTCCCGCGCGAGCTGGCTGCGCTCGACCCCGATCAGACGCTCGGGCCCATTCGCTCGCTGGAGACGGTGCTCGACGTTTCACTCGCGCGCCAGCGCTTCAGTGCCTCGCTCCTCGGCATCTTCGCGATCATTGCGCTCGCCCTTTCCGCCGTCGGGATCTTCGGCGTCATGTCCGCCATGGTCACCCAGCGCACGCGCGAGCTCGCGGTGCGCCTCGCCCTCGGTGCGCATCCGCGGAAAGTGCTGCAGCTGGTGATGTCGCATGGCGCGTCTCTCGCCGGCATCGGAATCCTGATCGGGCTGTTCGGCGCCTTTGTACTCGGGCGCGTCGTTGCCGGGCTTCTCTACAACGTCGGCTCGAGCGACCCTGTGACGCTCCTCAGCGTCTCGCTCCTGTTAGCGGCAGTCGCGCTTCTCGCGTGCTACATTCCTGCTCGGCGCGCGACGCGACTCGATCCGATCATCACGCTTCGGGAGGAGTAGCTCCATGCGGCGGTACCTGGAGGGCAGGCCTTCGTGATCGCAACGAACGGCGACGCGACGAAGGAACGTCCGTCGAGAATCCTCATCGCCGACGACCAGTCCGATGTTCTCGAGGCGCTGCGCCTGATGTTCAAAGGGCGCGGCTTCGAGATCGAGGTCGCGCGCTCGGTGGCCGAGATCCTCACGGCGGTGGAGACGCGCGCGCT
>JBDTXL010000451.1:0-3394 GCA_040006195.1 Gemmatimonadota bacterium
TGGCATGGGCACCGATGCACGGCTTCGAGATTACGACTTGGCTCGAGCAACGAACCGCCGGCGCGCTCGGGATTGACGATAGCGCATTGTACCAGGCGCTCTATCGGATGGAGGAACGCGGCTGGATTGGGACGGCATGGGGCATTACCGAGAACAATCGTCGCGCCCGCTACTATTCTCTCGCCCGGGCCGGGCGCACACACCTGGCAGCCGAGACAAAACGGTGGGTGCGCTACGCCGATATTGTAACAGCGGTGCTGACGACCAACGCGACGAAGGGCTGATCGCGTGTCATTCGGTCTGCCTCCCCGTGCGACGCGCTATTTCCGATTGGCGCTCCGTCGTCCTGCTGTCGTGGCGTGTGATACTGCCGATGAAATCCGCTTCCACCTCGATGCGCGCGTAGACCAGCTCGTGTTGCAGGGTTTCACTCGTGATCAGGCGAGAGAGGAAGCCTATCGGCTCTTCGGTCCGATCGCGAGCGCCGGCCCGCGTCTTCGAGCGTCGGCGCTGAAGCGCGAGCGTCATTTGCGCGCGCGCGAAGTTCTCGGCAACGCGCGCCGGGATGTACGCTTTGCCATTCGCGGGCTTATTCGTGCTCCCGGCTTTTTCGCCGTCGCCGTCGCCTGTGTGGCACTGGGCATTGGCGCGAATGCAGCTATCTACTCGGTGATCAATGCAGTGCTCTTGCGACCACTTCCCTTCGCGCACCCTGAGCGTCTCGTTCGGGTGTGGACGAAAGGCGCTGCGGCACCGGGCATCTACGAGAGTCTTCGCGCGGACAATCGGTCGTACGCCGGGCTGGCTGGTTATGTGGATGGACTCAAGGTAAGTGTCACGGGCGTCGGAACTCCCATTCGCTATGATGCCGCGGCGGTGACTGCCAACTTGTTTGATGTGCTAGCCGTCCGTCCGGAAATCGGCCGCGCGTTCCTGACAGGCGAGAACAAAGAGGGCAGTAGTCACGTCGTGTTGCTGAGCCACGCCGTTTGGCGCGAGCGGTTCGGTAGTGATCCGGGAATCCTTGGCAGCACGATCGAGGTCGACGGCATTTCGCATGCGATCATCGGGGTGATGCCGGCAGAATTTCGATTTCCGCACGGCAACGTTCAGCTCTGGGTGCCGGCGGTCTTTGCTCCGTCCGCTCCTTCGTACTGGTGGGGCGCGCCCCTTCGACTAATCGCGCGGCTCAAGTCGGATCGATCGATCGAGCAAGCGAGGGCCGAGGCGCCAGGAATGCTGCTGCGTGCTCGCGGACGATTTCCGATGCGGATGCCTGACGAATGGGGTCGCGACGCTGACGTCGTCCCATTGCAGGAATCCGTCGTTGGCTCGGAGCGTCCGACGATACTCATCCTCTCCGTGGCTGTTGGCCTCGTGCTCCTGCTCGCGTGCGTGAACGTCGCTACGTTGTACATTGACCGCGCAACCGCTCGCGAACGGGAATTCGCGATACGAAGTGCGCTCGGTGCGGGGCGAGCTCGCGTCCTTGCGCAACTTCTCACGGAGAGTCTCGTCGTCGCCGGGTTGGGCGGCGCCGCGAGTATTGCGATTGCACTGATCGCAGTTCGCGCGCTCGTCTCGATCCTCCCTCCGGGCACGCCACGCGCAGAGTTCATAGCGGTCGATGCCCACGTATTGGCGTTCACATTGCTTCTCGCGGTGGCGAGTGGAATTGCGTTCGCGATGCTACCCGCACTGCGCGCGCGGCGACTGGACGTGCAAGCGTCTTTGAGAAAAGACAGCCGATCCGGTGACTCACCTCGACAGGGATCAGCTATGCGCGCGCTCGCGATAGCACAGGTCACGCTCGCCGTCGTCATTGTGACCGGCGCGGCGCTCGTGCTCAAGAGCTTCTGGCAGCTTCGCCAGGTCGAGCTTGGTTTCGATACGGCGCACGTGCTTATCACGGAAATCCCGCTGCCGAGTTTCGATGCCGATACCGCGACACGTGCACCGGCTTTTTACAGTGCTGTGGTAGAGCGAAGCAAGAAGGTGCCCGGAATTCGCTTCGCCGCTGCGGCAAGCGCACTTCCTTTCGGCGCGACGGCCTACCCCGCGGCGATGGAAGTGGAAGCACATCCGACGCCCGTTGGTGGGGTGCCAGCGCTTCCAGTTCGCACCACGATTACTCCGGATTTTTTCCGGGCTCTGGGAATTCCGCTGTTGCGCGGACGAGACTTCGAAGACTCAGATCGGCAAGGTGCCCCGAAAGTCGCGATCGTCGATGCCGCGGCCGCGAAAACCTACTGGCCTGGGGAGGACGCAGTAGGCCAGCGCATCCGCTACGTGTGGCTTCAGGACTGGATCACTATCATCGGCGTCGTCGGAAATGTGAAGCGTGACAGCATGAGTGGGGTCTCGGAGCCATCCATTTATGTGCCGATGAATCAGGGCTTCGCGCAGGAGATGCATCTGATTCTACGAGCCTCGAGTGGGCTCGATGAAATATCGACGCAGCACACGCTACGCGCTAAAATCGCCACGATCGACGGCACGGTTCCGGTGAGTGAAATTCGCTCACTCGACGAAGCGGTGACATCTTCTGCTGCTCGGACACGCTTCACCGCTCTTCTCCTTTCACTATTCGCGGTGCTGGCTCTCCTGCTTGCCGCCATGGGCATTTACGGCCTCATGTCGGCATTGGTATCACGCCGCACTCGCGAAATCGGAATTCGGGTCGCATTGGGCGCGACGTCGCGCGGCATCGTTCGAATGGTGCTCCGCGAGAGCGGAGTGGTCACGCTCGCCGGCATCGCTTGCGGCGTCGTGGGCGCGATTGTCATGAGTCGATTGCTTCGTGGCATGTTATTCGGTGTCGGGAGGGTCGACCTGCTGGTCCTCGCGACCGTCAGTGCGATCTTAGCCATGGTTGCGGTGCTCGCTGCGCTGCCGTCCGCACGAAGGGCTTCGCGACTGGACCCACTCATAGCCATCAGCTCCGAGTAGACTGTCGCTCGAGGAGATTGTCGCATAGCGGACATCCGCGCGATCCAGCTAGTCGCTGAACATGCCTTCGCGAGCAATCAGTCGATTTTGGCGCTCGGTATTGCAATCGTGCCACTCGCGAGCGCTTCCTCCGTGACGTTGGGCGCAGACCGTCGATAATGATCCGTGCGACCGACGAGGATACCCGTGGGATCAGACAGTCGCCACGGACACTCGACATGACGAATTGCTTGGCGGTCGCCGGCTGCGCGAAGGGAGAAATACTCAAGCGCCTCCGCTCGGCCGAGCGCTCTTAGTTGCGCACACCTGAGCCCTTCGAGCACGGCAGCCACCTCAGACTACGCGTTCAAGCGCGTCCTCGCGAATCAATCATGCAGTCTTACTCCCCCACCCGCACCAGCGCATAGTCCCGCGCTCCCTTCCGCAGCAGCAGGTGCCCCCCCGC
>JBDTXL010000452.1:0-12437 GCA_040006195.1 Gemmatimonadota bacterium
AGATACGTCTGAATGTCTTCCGCCATGTGCTGGAAGAACGTCGACGTCGTGCGCCCGCATCCGGGACACGCGGTCACCTGCGGCGTGAATGAGCGAAGGCCCAGCGACTGCAGAATCTGCTGCGCGACCTGCACCTCTTCCGTGCGGTCGCCGTCCGGCTTGGGCGTGAGCGAGACGCGAATGGTGTCGCCGATCCCCTCGCTCAGCAGAATCGAAAGCCCAGCGGTGCTCGCGACCACACCCTTCGTACCCAGCCCCGCTTCCGTAAGCCCGAGGTGCAGCGGGTAATCGCAGCGCGCGGCCAGTCGCCGATAGACCTCGACGAGATCCTGCACCAGCGAGACCTTCGCCGAGATGATGATACGATCGTGCGCGAGTCCAACTTCCTCGGCCACGAGCGCCGAGCGGAGCGCGCTCTCGAGCATCGCCTCGATGTAGACGTCGTGCGCGTCGAGCGGCTCGGCGCGCTTCGCATTCTCGTCCATCATCACGGTGAGCAGATCCTGGTCGAGCGAGCCCCAGTTCACACCGATGCGCACGGGCTTGTCGTTGGCGACAGCGATCGAGACGATGGTGCGGAAGTTGTCGTCGCGCCGCTTTCCGCCGACGTTGCCGGGATTGATCCGGTACTTCGCGAGCGCACGCGCGCAGTCGGGATACTTTGCGAGCAGCAGATGCCCGTTATAGTGAAAGTCGCCGATGATCGGGACGTCGATGCCAATGTCGGAGAGGCGGCGCACGATCTCGGGGACGGCTGCCGCTGCGGGCTCGTTATTCACCGTCACGCGCACGACCTGCGAACCCGCCGCGGCGAGCGCGGCCGTCTGCGCAACCGTGAGCGCGACGTCGGCGGTGTCCGTGTTCGTCATCGACTGCACGACGATCGGATGCGCGCTGCCGACGGCTACATCACCGATGATTGTCGTGACCGTGCGGCGGCGCTCGGCGAAAGGCATGCGAGAAAGATAAGGCTGGCGAGGCTGGACGGTAAACGAGTGCTGGCATTCCGAACGTAACGCTGTAGACTTGTGACTGAATCCGAGCACTGCTCGCTGAACCAGGCATGGAGTCTTCATGAAGGACGATCTCGATCAGCCGCCCCGCGCCTACACGACTGCCGATGTCGCGTCGCAACCCGCGCCGAAGAAGCGGATGGGGTGGCGCGGGAAGATCATGCTCTGGATCTTAACGCTGGTCGTGATGTCGGGGCTGGGATTTGCCGCCTACACCTGGTCCGCCCTCCACTACGTATACTCGCTCGGCGATCGCGCGGGCTTCGTGCAGAAGTTTTCGCAGAAGGGATGGCTCTGCAAGACGTGGGAAGGACAGATTGCGATGGCCAATCTCCCCGGCACGACTCCGGAGATGTTCAACTTTTCGGTTCGAAGCGATTCGATCGCAAAGCTCATCACGCAGTCGATGGGACAGCGAGTGGACATCAGCTACCAGCAGCATCGCGGCGTTCCGACAAGCTGCTTCGGCGAGACGCAATATTTCGTCAGCGGGATCCGCGCGTCGCCGCAGTGAGCGGAAATCCACTGATGGCACCGAGTTAAGGCCTCCAAAGCGGCCTCTACTGCTACGCACGAAGTTGCTATTGCGGCGCGAACATGCCCAACGTATCTTTTTCTCGGCACCACCCGTTCGCGCACATGCAGACCCGGGCGGAATACTTGCCTTGGGTCTTTTTTTATGTTCGTAAATGGTTGAGGCTGACGCGATGGCACATAGGCGCGCGTCACGGCAACATTTGTCAGGGCCAGCGCTTCCGCTCCCTGTACAAAATTATATCAGGAGTTGGAAATGCGTGTGACTGGCAAAGTGAAGTGGTTCAATGACGCCAAGGGTTTTGGCTTCATTACCCCGGACAACGGACAGAAGGATTGCTTCGTGCACTACAGCGCGATTCAGGGCAACGGCTTCAAGACGTTGGCTGAAGGCGATGCCGTGGAGTTCGAGATCGTCGAGGGCCAGAAAGGCCCCGCCGCCGAGAACGTGACGAAGCGCTAAATTCTTCGCTTCACTACCACGAATGGGGCGTCACTCGAAAGAGTGGCGCCCCATTTTCGTTCGTGCTCTGTTCAAGTGCGTGTTCAGGCGAGCGAAGCCCACGCGCTCTTCATCTGCGCCAGCACAGCGAGCGGGCCCGTTCCGCCTTCGGTCTCGCGACGCGCCACTGATGCCACCGCCGAGAGCGCATCGAACACATCAGGGCCGAAGCTCGCGTGCGCCGCCTTGAACGTCTTGTACGGCATCGCGTGCAGCTCGACGCCGGTTTCTTCGCTCTGCCGAATCAGTGAGCCCACGGCCGCGTGCGCATCGCGGAACGTCGTTCCCTTGCCGACGAGATAGTCCGCGAGGTCCGTCGCCATCATACTGCTCGCGAGCGCCGCCTTCATCTTGTCGGCGCGGAAGGTGATTTCCGCGAGCGCGCCCGCAACGCCGGGGAGCACGAGCATCATCGTGTCGACCGCGTCGAAGAGTGCGCGCTTGTCGTCCTGCAGATCCTTGTTGTAGCCGCTCGGCAAACCCTTGAGCGTCGCGAGGAGCGCGGTGAGATCGCCGAGGAGACGGCCGCCGGAACCGCGCGCGAGTTCGAGCGCATCGGGATTGCGCTTCTGCGGCATCATGCTCGAGCCAGTGGTGAACGAGTCACCGAACTGGATGAAGCCGAACTCGCTCGTGCCATAAATGATGAGATCCTCGGCAACGCGCGAGAGATGGATCGCGAGCATCGAGAGCGTGAACAGCAGCTCGGCGACGAAGTCGCGATCGCTCACGGCATCGATGCTGTTGGGCGAGAGCTGTGCGAAGCCGAGGCTCCCCTGGAGCAGCACGCGCGAGATCGGAAATGCGCATCCGGCAACGGCGCCGGAGCCGAGCGGAAGAACGGCAGCGGCGCGGCCGGCTGCTGCAAGTCGCGCGCGGTCGCGGTCGAGGGGCCAGAAGTGCGAGAGCATCCAGTGCGCCGCGGCGACTGGCTGCGCGCGCTGCATGTGCGTGTACGCCGGCATGAGCACGTTCGCGGCGGAGAGCGACTCGGCGTGTGCGAGCATGACCAACTGCAGCTCGCGCACCGCGGTGTCGAGGACGCCGCACGCGTCCATCGACCAGAGACGAGTTGCCGTCGCGACCTGATCGTTGCGGCTGCGACCCGTGTGGAGCTTCGATGCGACGTCACCGACTTCCTCGTGAAGGAGGCGGTCGATGAGCGTGTGCACGTCTTCGTCGGACGCGTTGGGCTGCGCGCCGGCGCGGAGCCGATCGGCGACGCGATCGAGTCCGTGCTCGAGCGCAAGGCTTTCTTCCACCGTGACCACGCCCGCGCTCCAGAGCGCGATCGCCCACGCTTTGGACAGCTTCACATCGAAAGGCCAGAGACGGAAGTCAACGCCGATCGAGCGGTTGAGCGCGTCGAGCTCCGGCGCGCTCTCGCCAGAGAAGCGGCCGCCCCAGAGCTTGTGGGCGGACGCGCCTACGAGCTTGAGCGCCGTCATGATATGAGCACCAGCTCTGATGAAACCGACGCGTCGATATCTGCCGTTTCGGCTCCCATGTCGTCGGTGCGTGCTGCGGCGGCATCGCGCTCGAGATCCTTGAGCGCGCGCACGCGCTGCGAGAGTCCGTAGAGGTGGATGAAGCCCGCGGCGTCGCTCTGCTTGTAGACGTCGTCTTCGCCGAAGGTGACGAAGCGCTCGTCGTAGAGTGCCTCGCTGCTCTGGCGACCGGCGATCGTGACCGTGCCCTTGAAGAGGCGCAGCGTGATCGTACCCGTGACGCGCTGCTGCGTGACGTTTACGAACGCGTCATACGACTCGCGCTCGGTGGTCCACCAGCGACCCTCGTATACCAGGTCGGCGTAGCGCGGCGCGATGAGATCCTTGGCGGAGAGCGTGCGGCGGTCGAGCACGAGCTGCTCGAGCTCGGAGTGCGCGGTTTGAAGGAGGGTACCGCCGGGCGTCTCGTAAATGCCGCGGGACTTCATGCCGATGAGGCGATCCTCGACGAGGTCGATGCGGCCGATGCCGTGCTTTCCGCCGATCCTGTTGAGCTTCTCGACGAGGTTGACCGGGTTGAGTCGCTGCCCGTTGACGGAGACCGGCGTGCCAGCGTGGAAGCCGATGGTGACATCTTCCGGGGTGTTCGGCGCGTTGGCCGGATCGGTGGTGAGCAGGAAGAGATCTGATGGTGGCACCGAGTTGGGATCCTCGAGACTTCCGCCCTCGTGCGAGACGTGCCAGAGATTGCGATCGCGCGAGAATATCTTGGTCGTGGTCGCGGATACCGGCACGTTGTGCGCGGCGGCGTAGACCAGTGCGTCCTCACGGCTCCGAATATCCCACTCGCGCCATGGCGCGATCACGGGAAGCTCCGGCGCGAAGGCGGCGTAGGTGAGCTCGAAGCGGACCTGATCGTTGCCCTTGCCGGTGCAGCCGTGGGCGAGCGCGTCGGCGCCAACGGCGCGGGCGACGTCGACTTGGCGCTTGGCGATGATCGGTCGCGCCATCGAGGTGCCGAGCAGGTATTTGCGACCGTAAATCGCGCCCGCGCGGAGTGTGGGCCAGATATAGTCGGTGACGAACTCCTGGCGCATGTCCTCGACGAAGCATTCGTCGGCGCCGGAGGCGATCGCCTTCGCGCGAATCCCTTCGAGCTCATCGCCCTGGCCGATCTCGGCCGCGACGCAGATGATCTCGGCGTCGTAGCGCTCGCGGAGCCAGGGAACGATGATGGAAGTATCGAGGCCCCCAGAATAGGCGAGCGCGATTTTGCGAATCATGCCGTCTCCGCGATCAAGAATAAATATGCGTAATCGCTGCATATTTAGTGGATCGCTCGACCCCCGTCAAGCGGCAGGGTCGGACGGGGCTTAAACCGGGGTGGGGCCGGCCACGGACTTGAGGCGCTTGATGATCTTCTCCATGGCGGCGTTGGAGCGGCAGATGATGAGCACCGTGTCATCTCCCGCGATCGTTCCCATGACCTCCGGCCACTCCTCGGCGTCGAGTGCAACGCCGATCGGCTGGGCGCCGCCGGGGAGCGTGTGGAGCACGATCATCTCGCCGACGCCATCGATCGCGGTATAGAGGGGAGGGAGGAGCGCCTGGAGCGGCGGGCGAGCGTCGGTATCATCTGAGGTGATGGAATAGCGGG
Source organism: Gemmatimonadota bacterium (assembly GCA_040006195.1). Classification (GTDB taxonomy): domain Bacteria; phylum Gemmatimonadota; class Gemmatimonadetes; order Gemmatimonadales; family Gemmatimonadaceae; genus FEN-1250. Next base: position 5,155 of record JBDTXL010000452.1, read on the forward strand.
AGCCGCCGCCCGGGCCGGGTATGCGCGAGACCCGCATCTCGCGGAGATCTCGTGACAGGGTGGACTGCGTAACATCCCAGCCGCGCTGGCGGAGCTGCTTCCTCAGCTCCTCCTGCCCCTCGATCGGGCGCGAATCGATGATCGAGCGGATCGTCGCCTGGCGCTCTCGTTTGTTTGCCATGCGAAGAGAATAGCGCACGCGCGCGCCCGCGGCGAGAGGGAGCCATTGACAGGGCGGTCAAGAATCTTTATGCATTCGCAGTGCATAAATTTGCGATCGGAGTTCTCGGAGCGAGCGGGTATGCCGGCCGGGAGCTGTGCGAGCTCGTCGCCCGGCATCCGGCCGCGCGTCTGGCGTTCGCCACGGCGAGCGACCGGCAGGGCGCGCGCGCGCGGTTTGGGGGCACGGAGACGACCTTCGTGGCAGTCGAGGATGCGAAGCTGGGCGATGCGCAGCTCGTCTTCAGCGCGCTTCCGCACGGGGCGTCGGCGCAGTGGGTGGACGCGGCCCACGACGCCGGCGCGAAGGTCGTGGACCTTTCGGCCGATCTGCGTCCGGGGAACGGGGGGAGTGCGGTGAGCGCCGAGGGGTTCGCGCTGGCGATGGCGCGGGCGCCGTATGGGCTGACCGAGCACGCGCGCGACATCGTGCGCTCGGCGGAGATAGTTGCCAACCCCGGCTGCTATCCGACGGTGACGCTGCTGGCGCTCCTGCCGCTCGTCGTGCGCGGGCTCGTGGCACCGGGCGCGACGATCACCGTCAACGCGGCGAGCGGGGTGACGGGCGCGGGGTTCACGCCGAAGCGCGAGCTGTTGTTCGCCGAGGTGGCGGATGATTTCCGGCCGTACTCGATGGGGAACTCGCACAGGCATTTGGCGGAGATGCGCGCGGTGCTCGCGTCGCTCGACTGCGACGCCGATCTGATCTTCACGCCGCATCTGCTGCCGGTGGCGCGCGGGATTCTGGCGACGATCACGGTGCCGCTGGCGGAGCCGCTGGCGGATGTGCTCGCGCCGTGGCGGGAGCACTACGCGGGTGAGCCGTTCATCGAGGTGAGCGCGGAGATTCCGTCGCTCAAGGACGTCGTGCACCGGAACGTCGTGCGGATCACGGCGAGGATGGCCGAGGGCGTGCGTGCGCCGACGGTGATCGTGGTGGCGGCGATCGACAATCTCGTGAAGGGGGCGGCGGGGCAGGCGCTGCAGAACGCGAATCTGCTGCTCGGTCTCGAGGAGACCCTGGGGCTGCCGGTATGACGGCGATCCGGATGACGCGGGTGATCAAGGTGGGTGGGCGCGTGCAGCGCGACGCGCGGCTCGCGGCTGTGCTCGCGCAGCTGTGGACGCAGATGCCCGGAAGCTTCTGCGTGGTGCATGGCGGCGGCGAGACGATCTCGACGCTGCAGACGCAGCTGGGCGGCGCACCGACATTCGTGGATGGGCGCCGCGTGACGACTGAGGGAGATGTTGAAGTGCTGAGAATGGCTTTGTCTGGCGTCGCCAATAAGCAACTCGTGAATTCCCTTAGTACTGAGGGAATTACCGCAGTGGGCATCTCGGGCGAGGATGCATCGTTGATCATCGCCGAGGCGCTGGATGCTGAGCTGTTGGGGCGTGTCGGGATGGTAGCGGAGGTCAATGCTGGAATCGTGCGCACGCTGCTCGAACGCGGATATCTGCCCGTGATCTCGCCGGTGTCGCGCGATGGCGAGTCGGCGAAGGGCGGGGCTCTCAACGTGAATGCGGACGACGCGGCGGCGGCGATCGCGGCGACGATGGATGCGGACGAGTTGCTGCTGATCTCCGATGTGTCGGGGGTCATCATTGGCGGCGTGCCGGCATCGACAATGAGTGGGGATGAGGCGGTGCACGCCATCGAGAGCGGGATTGCGACGGAAGGCATGGCGACGAAGCTGCGCGCCGCACTCGACGCGCTCCGGCGCGGGGTGCCGGCGGTGCGCATCGGGGGACTCGACGCGCTGCTCGACTCGACGCTCGGCACCACGCTCCTCGCAACTCCGCAGCTCGCATGACGACGCTTCCCGTGGTCATGGCGCAGACGCCATCGGCGGAGACCTCATCGATGGAGACGGGCTCCGGCTCGCTCCTGCCGGTCTACAAGCGCTTTCCGCTGGAGATCGTGCGCGGCGAAGGGACGCAGCTGTTCGCTTCGGATGGCCGCAGCTATCTCGACTTCACCAGCGGCATCGGCGTGAACGCGCTCGGCTATGCCGACGCGGGGATTGCCGAGGCGGCGCGCGGCGCACTCGAGAGCGGCGTGCTGCACACGTCGAATCTCTTTCACACGGCGCCCGGTGAAGCGCTCGCGGATGCGCTGGTCGCGAAGTCGTTTGCGTCGAAGGTGTTCTTCTGCAACTCCGGCGCGGAAGCGAACGAGGGTGCGTTCAAGTTCGTGCGGCGGTGGGCGCGCGATGTGGGCGGCGGCGACAAGCACGGGATCATCGCGTTGCGCGGCGGCTTTCACGGGCGCCTGTTCGCAACGCTCGCGGCGACGGATCGTCCACAGTATCGTGCGCCGTTCCGCCCGCTCGCGGGCGGAATCTCGATCGCGGAACGCGACCTGGGCGAGCTCTCGCGCATGCTCGATCACCGGTCGGTTGCGGCCGTGATCGTCGAGCCCGTGCAGGGCGAGGGCGGCGTGCGCGTGCTCGAGCCGGCATTTCTGAGCGGGCTTCGCGAGCTGACGCGCGAACGGAATGTCGCGCTGATCTTCGACGAGGTGCAGTGCGGGCTCGGTCGCACGGGGTGGCTGTTCGCGTACGAGCGCACGGATGTCGTGCCCGATGTGGTGACGCTCGCGAAGCCACTCGCGGGCGGGCTGCCGATGGGGGCGATCCTCATGACGTCGGAGATCGCGGCGTCGGTGCAGCCGGGCGATCACGGCTCGACGTTCGGGGGCGGGCCGTTCGTCGCGACGGTTGCGAAGCACGTCTTCGAGCGGCTGTCCGATCCCGCACTGCTCGCGCGCGTGCGCGAGCACGGCGCCTGGCTCGGAGATCAGCTCCGCGCACTCGCCGCTGGGCGCGAGGAGATTCGCGCGGTGCGCGGTGTGGGCTATCTGTGGGGGATCGACGTGACACGGCCCGCGGGAGAGATCGTCGCGAACGCGCGCGAGGCTGGGCTCATCATTCTCACCGCCGGGAATTACACGCTTCGGCTGTTGCCGCCGCTGACCGCAACGCGTGAAGAGCTCGCGCGCGGCCTCGAGATGCTCGAGGGGGCGCTCTCATGAGAGAACAGATCTCGCTGCGGATGGCGCAGCCCGGAGATGTCGACGCAATCGTCGGTCTTGTGAATGGATATGCATCGGACAGTGTGATGTTGCCGATCACGAACGAACGCGTGGCGCTCGCGCTCGACGATTTCGTCGTCGCGGTGGACGGGCGCGATCGCGTGCGTGCATGTGGTGCGCTCAAGGAGTATTCGCCGAGCCTGGCGGAGGTGGCGTCGCTGGCGGTGGCGCGCGATGCGCATGGAGGCGGACTCGGGCGGCGGGTGGTGGCGGAGCTCGAGGGATTGGCGCGCATGCGCGGGATCGACGAGCTCTTTGCGCTGACGTTGACGGCGGGCTTTTTCGAGTCGGTCGGCTACGCGGTGTCGGAGCGAGCGCGGTATCCCGAGAAGATTCGGCGGGACTGCGTCTCCTGTGCGCGGCGGTTCGGCTGCAACGAGATATGCGTCGCTCGGCTGTTGCGAGCTGACACGCTGGAGTACGCTGCGTAGGGACAGTGGGGCGACGCGGTAAGCGGACTCACCAGTTGCGAATCGGCCGGAGAATGCAAACGTTCGGCCCGCCCACGCGTCTCATCATCGGCGCGTGTGGCGGGCCGATCTCGTTTTGGCGACTCGGGATGCGTGCTTTTTGCAGGGAAGGGGAGACCGGCACGTGCCGGACCGGCTTCGTGGTGGCGCATCCGACAAGGGATGTGCGCGAATGACGCCGAGATCTCGTGAACAGTTTGAGGGGGATTCGTTATGACGCGTACGGCGATCACTGCCGCCGTTCTGGGGCTCGTTCTTTCCGCGACGGCAGCGTCCGTCTCCGCGCAGGCTGTGGTCAGCAGCCCGGTCCGCTTCGGCATCATGGGCGGCGCGACAGTTCCGCTCAGCGATTTTTCCGACGCGGCGAAGACCGGCTGGAATGCGGGAATTCTGATGAACATCGGTGTGCCGCTCGTGCCCGTGAGCTTTCGCATCGATGGACAGTGGCAGCAGTTGAAGGGAAAGAATTTCGATGTCGGGAAGGGCGGAGTATCGCACGATGATTTCCGGATCATCGATGGGACGGCGAACGTGGTGTACACGTTCGGCGCGGCGCTGCCGACCAAGTTCTACCTCATTGGCGGCGCTGGCGTGTACAACGTGCGCGTGAAAAACACCGATTTCGATCTCAATGCGAGCGGCACGAAGTTCGGGCTCAATGGAGGCGTCGGCTTCAAGTTCCAGCTAACCGGTTTCTCGACGTTCATCGAGGCGCGCTACCACAACGTGATCCACGGAACAGACATCGGAGATGTCAGCGGCAATGCGAAGTCGCTGCAGTTCGTGCCGATCAGCGTGGGAATTACGTTCTAGCCTGCGATCGCGCCTGCACACGGGCGTCAGCGATCGAGACGGCTGGACGAAAGGGTGAGACAAAACGGACACTGCGCGATTGCAGTCGTCCGTTTTTGTCGGTTGAATGCCATTGTTTTTGCCAGTGACGCAGAGTCGCACTCACTGTTCGCTCATCCCACTCAGGAGAAACCATGGATCGTTCGTCGCTCGCCGCGGTGACCATCGCACTGACGATCGCGCTGTGCCCCACCACAGCATCGGCGCAGTCATCGGAGGCGACATTGCACTACGGGGTGATGGGTGGAGCGACGATACCGCTCAAGGACTTCGCGACTGCGGCGAACGTAGGGTGGAACGCCGGCGCGCTCGTCGCTTTCGGCCCATCGCACTCGCCATTGAGCTTTCGCGTCGACCTTCAGTGGCTGCAGCTGAACGGAAAGCAGGTCGCGGTCTCACAAAACGCCTACCAGAAAACCGACTTTCGTTTCATCGATGGAACCGTGAACGCGCTCTACAGCCTCCCGTCATCGGCGCGAGCGAAGGTTTACGTAATCGGTGGTGCAGGCGTGTACAACGAGCACGCGAAGGAGCGCGACTTCAACGGGACGTGGGGGGACACCAAGATCGGCTTCAACGGAGGCGCGGGGGTGCGCTTTCCGCTCGGGCGTCATGCCGGCTTCATCGAGGCGCGCTATCACTTCATCATCCACGGCTCCGACATCGGCAACGTATACACGCTCTATGGAACACCAGCGCACTCGCTGCAGATCATACCGATCAGCGCGGGGATCGTGTTTTAAAGTACGTCCGGATTTGTACAGATGATCAGGATCACAATTCACGCGAATGTAGCAGACGCGACTTATTAAGACTCACACACATCGGGAACGCGCGGCTTCGTTTTTGCCTTTGTAACACACGCGACGATCACCGTGTGTCGCTCAACGTGACCTTCGAAAAGGATGTGAGGATTTTATGAAGCGTATTCTTACTGGCGCTGCGGTACTGGGGTTCTCGATTTTCGCGAGCGCGACGGTTTCCGCTCAGGCAATGGGCGAAATGGCGAACAAGACGCCAGTTCAGTTTGGAGTGTTGGGCGGTGCGACCTTTCCTGTTAGCGATTACAAGAGCGTTCTGAAGACCGGCTGGAATGCCGGAGCGTTCGTGAATCTCGGTATCGCGAATTGGCCCGTGGGAGTCCGCATTGATGGACAGTGGAATCAGTTCGCTGTCAAAAATCTGAGCGGTGTGCACTTCCGCGACCTCCACGGCACGGCAGACCTAGTTGCGAACGTTGGTAATGGAAAAGCCGTGAAATTCTATGTGCTCGGCGGAGTCGGCGTGTACAACATCAAGGCCACCGGAAGCAACGATGGCGTCGACTACGGCAGCTCCAAGAGCGCGACGAAGTTCGGCCTGAATGGCGGCGCTGGCTTCAAGTTCAACGTCGGAAGTCTCTCCCCATTTGTCGAGGCGCGTTACCACTACGTGTTCCTGAACGGCAACGACTTCAGCAACAATGGCAGCAACCCGAAGTTCCAGATGATTCCGGTGAGCATCGGTCTGTCCTTCTAATTCAAGCGCACAGCTTTAAGAAACCGCCCTCCTCACGGGGGGCGGTTTTTTCATTCGGTCGCTCCAGCAGCCAGTGACGGCGGTACGGTGCGACTGTAGTTTTGCGCATGCAGATTCGTGTCGTATGGGTGACGGCGATACTGATCGTGAGTAGTCGGGGCGGAGTGCGTGCGCAGCGAGTCGTGCACACTGTGCCTGCGCGGAACAAGGTGCCGACGTTGATCGTGTTCATCACGATCGACCAGATGCGCGAGGACTACTTCGACCGCTTCAAGCCGCAGCTCACCGGCGGACTCGCACGGCTGTCGCAGGGAGGCGCGTTCTTCACGAACGCGTTTCAGGATCACGCGACTACCGAGACCGCGCCGGGCCACGCGAGTACGATGTCTGGGAGATTCCCGAGCCACACCGGCATCAATCGCAACAGCGCCGGAGTCCAGGATCCGCAGTCGCCCTACCTCGGCGATCCGCAGTACAATGCATCGCCCGTTCGCTTTCGTGGCGGCACACTGACCGACTGGCTGCGCATCAAGGACGCTCGCACGCGCGCGCTTTCGGTGTCGCGCAAGGACCGAGGCGCGATCTTCCCGATCGGGCGGGCGAAGCAGAGCGTCTACTGGTACGATCCCGTGAAGGGGCGATTCACCACGAGCAGCTATTACGCGGACACGCTGCCGACGTGGCTCTCGAAGCTCAACGCACGCGCCATGCCCGCGGGCTTCGCGGGAAGATCGTGGACGCTGCTGCTCCCCGCCGGCTCGTATCCGGAGGCCGACAACGTGCCGGAGGAGGCGAACGGGCGGAACTTTCTCTTCCCGCACGTTGCACCATCCGACAGCGCCGCCCTGTTTCGCGCGCTGCCGGGTTTCCCGTTCATGGATGAGCTCACGCTCCGCGCGGCGAGTGAAGGGCTCCGCGCGATGCGGCTCGGTACCGGGCCCCAGACCGACGTGCTCGCGATCTCGCTGTCGGCCACCGACGAGATCGGCCACAACTACGGGATGGAGTCGCGCGAGCTGCACGATCAGATCCTCCGCGTCGATCGCATGCTCGGCGCTTTCCTCGACACGCTGTTCACGATTCGTGACTCGACGAGAGTCGTCATCGCGCTGACCGGTGATCATGGCGTC
>JBDTXL010000453.1:0-3506 GCA_040006195.1 Gemmatimonadota bacterium
GCGTATGCGGGGCTCACGGACGATGAGTGGGAGTGGACCATCGCGTTTCTGACGAGCGGCGGAGCGGCGCTCACCGCGTACCCCGAATACGCGCGTCTCGTTCGCGACGGCGATCGATACGTGGTGCTGGATCCCGAGATCGCACGGCGCCACAAAATGTCGATCGGCACGATCGTCGGCGACGCGCACATCAGCGTGAACTACGTGCACGGGCGCGTGCTCGGCTCCGTCGAGGAATCGTTCATCGCCCGCTTGTCTCCGGGCGATCGATTCATATTTGCGGGGACACCGCTCGAGTTCGTGCGCGTGCGCGACATGAAGGCGTGGGTGAAGCGTGCATCGAGCGTGAAAGGCGCGATCCCGCGCTGGGCCGGAAGTCGCATGCCGCTCTCGGGCGAGCTCGCTGAAATGCTGCGCGGTCGACTTGGCGAAGCGTCGGAAGGCACCTATCGCGACGCCGAGATGGCTGCGGTGCGTCCGATGCTGGAGCTCCAGCGCAAGTGGTCGGCGATCCCGAGGCCGGGTGAGTTGCTCATCGAGCGAACGAAGTCTCGCGACGGATGGCATCTCTATTTCTTTCCGTTCGAAGGGCGACTCGTGCACGAGGGGCTCGCGGCGCTGCTCGCATATCGCCTCGCACGTCTGAAGCCGATCACCTTCTCGATGTCGTCGAACGACTATGGCTTCGAGCTCACGTCGGCGGAGGAGCCGCCGCTCGGCGAGGCGCTTGCCTCCGGTCTGCTTTCGCCGGAGAATCTCGTCGATGACATCCCCGCGTCGCTCAACGCGACCGAGATGGCGAAGAGACAGTTCCGCGAGATTGCGCGCGTGGCGGGACTCGTTTTTCCCGGATTCCCGCGCGCGGGCAAGTCCGCGCGACAGCTGCAGGCGACGAGCGGGCTGTTCTTCGATGTCTTCCGCCAGTACGACCCCTCGAACCTGCTGCTCACGCAGGCGCATCGCGAGGTGCTCGAGCGGCAGCTCGAGCGAAGCCGGCTCGGTCGCACGCTGCAGCGTATCGCTGGAGCAGAGGTCGTGGTGACCTCTCCGCCCAGGATCACACCGCTCGCGTTTCCGCTGTGGGTGGATCGCAATCGCGAGCGCGTGTCGTCCGAGAAGCTCGCGGATCGCATTCGCCGCATGCAGCTCTCGCTCGAGCGCGCGGCGGGGAAGTCGTGACCCTCATAACGGGCGCGGTGGAGATGGACGCGGCCGGGGAGGAGCTCGAGCTCCTGCCCGATCACGCTGTTTTCTGGCGGCGGGCCTCCACACTCCTGGTCGCCGATCCTCACTTCGGAAAGGCGGCGACGTTTCGTGCCGCGGGAATTTTCGTGCCGGAGGAGACCACCGCGATGACGCTCACGCGACTCGACGCGCTCCTCATCGCGACCGCCGCCGAGCGCATCATCTTCCTCGGCGACTTTCTTCATGCGCGAGAGGGGCGTGCGCCCTCGACCCTGAATGCGATCGAAGAGTGGCGTGCGGCGCATCCGTGGATCGCGATGACGCTCGTGCGCGGGAACCACGATGTTCGCGCGGGCGATCCACCGGAGTCACTGCGCATCGAGTGCGTGGACGGGCCGTTCATCGACGGTCCGTTTGCGCTTGCGCATCATCCCGCGATAGTGAAGGGTGCGTACGTGCTCGCGGGTCACGTGCACCCTGGCGCGCGGCTCTACGGCGCCGGTCGCGAGCGCGTACGAGTGCCGTGCTTCTGGTTCGGCCGCGACTACGCGATCCTGCCGGCCTTCGGCGAATTCACCGGGCTCGCGGACATCAATGCGAATGCGGGCGACCGGGTCTGGGTGACCACCGGTGAGGAGGTCATCGCGATCGCGTCAGTGAGTGTGCCGCAGCGATCGGCGAACTAGCTCTCAGACCGGCGGTGTGAGATGGACGACGGTGAGAAGAAACGCGCCTCCGGTGCTCGAGCGGGCCGAGTGCTCGACGCCGGCGGCGATGACGAGCAGATCGCGCGCGGCAAGCGGATAGTCATTCCCGGCGGCAGTGAAGGTGATGTCTCCCTCCACCAACTGAAGGGATATGGGACCGGTCGTCGAGTGGGCCGGGAGCACTCCGTTCGGGCCGAGGGCGATCATCGTGACACGAAGCGGCCCCTCCTTGATGAGCGTCCGCGCGCTGCGCCCATGCATCTCCACGAGCGAACGGTCGATGAGCATCTCGTCGTCGGTGAGGTGATGTACGAGCACTTCGCCCGTGAGCGTCCGGTGCATCGATGACATTCGGTGATCTCCAGATTGAGCCTGGTAGCAAGGTAATCGGAGTCCGGGCGTGCCGGAGTGCGCGAGATACGCAGCCCCTGTAAGGATCGCGCGCCTGGCGGCATCTATCTGTGATGCCACAACAGGGTGACCCCGAGGTTTGCGATGAGCGCGCACTGATCGACGGCGCAGCCGCAGGCTCGCCCGAGGCCCTGGCACGGCTATTCGAATTGTACAGTGCGCAGGTGCATCTCGTCGCGTACCGGCTGACGATCTCGGCAGATGATGCGGAGGACCTCGTGCAGGACGTGTTCATCGGTCTTCCGGAAGCGTTGGCGGCTTACTCGCGCAAGGGCGCCTTCGCGGGATGGCTTCGCGCCGTGACGGTTCGAGCAACGTTGATGCGAATGCGCGCGGGCCGGCGCCGCACGGCAACGGCGTTGCGAGCCGGAGCGGTGGGACGAACGACGCCGTCCGATGATGCGATCGACCGATTGTCGCTCGAGGGCGCGTTGTCCGCTCTCCCGTCCGGCCTGCGCGTCGTGTTCATGCTCGCGGACGTCGAAGGATACACGCACGAAGAAATCGGAAAGCTGCTCGGCATTCGCACGGGAACCTCCGAGGTTCGACTTCACCGCGCGCGGCGCAGGCTGCGCGCACTGCTGGGAGAGCGATGACGAACGAGCTCGATGACTCGACGCGCTCGTTGCGCGATAATGCGGCGAAGTTGGAGCCGCCGCCGCTTGCGCAGGGCGCGCTCGCGCGCATTGCTGAGCGACGTGCGCGTGGTGAACGTGTCGAACTGCCGATCGCCAAAATTGCCATCCCGTTCGCCGAACGTCCATCGTCGCGCTATGCTGCCGCAATCTTTATTGCGGCTGCGCTTCTCATAGCGATCTCGCATCGAGGAGAACGGGAGCCAGGAGCCGCTATCGATTCGATGGCGTTCTCGGCGGTGGATAATGCCTGTGCTTCTTTTCCGGAGACGCAGGACTCTTCGACGCTTCGCCATCTGATGGTGAGCACATTCGGGGTGGCCGCGGCCTGCGGCGCCGAGCCCACGCGATCAATGCCAATCACCGTCGATCCGTCCAGGATTCTTCCCGGTACGTATAGTTACGGCGGTCGCTCGATAACAGATGGAGTGCACACCAGCGTTTTCAAATCGAAGAAGACGATGAGCATTAGCAGAACGATGTGGCATGGAGCGCCGGCGCTGCTCGCCGTCAGGGATGGACCTCTCATCACCCGTGTATCGTTCGACTCGCTCGTAGTATCGGCGCG
>JBDTXL010000454.1:0-1948 GCA_040006195.1 Gemmatimonadota bacterium
CTCGACGCGATGCACACGAAGCCCCACTTCGCCCCCTGGGACACGTGGCTCACCGGCCTGGCCGTCCACATGCTCGGAATCGGCCTGGCGATCTCGCTCAGCGCATCGAAGACGGTACCGAGAGCGTAGGGGGCGCGGAGCGCGAGCGGTTGGCAATTGAACGACGAAAATAACGGATCGGAAGCACGAACTTAAACGGAAATCACTTTTCGCATCTCCGTTTGTGTCCGTCTCTTCCGTCATTTGTCGTAGTCAACAAGCAGTAAACTCCCCGCTCGATCACTCGATGTCGTCGATCGACTTCGGCCAGTCCTTGCCCAGCAGCCGCGACAGCGCCCGATCCGCGAGAAGTCGCCCACCCGTCTGGCATCGCGCGCAGTAGTTGGTCTCGTTCGACGCATACCGAATTCGCTGCACCGTCGCCTCGCACACGCGGCACGGCTCGCCGAAGCGTCCGTGCACCGCCATCTCGTCGTGAAAGGCCGTCACCTTCTCAGGGAAATTCTCCCCCGCCTTCTCGCGCAATCGCTGAGTCCACTCCACCAGCGTCGCGCGCGTCGCCTCATACAATCGCGCGATCTCCTCGGCGCCGATGCGGCGAGTGAGCTTCACCGGCGACAGGCGCGCACGATGGAGAATCTCGTCGGAGTATGCATTGCCGATTCCGCTGAACAACCGCGGATCCGCCAACGCGCGCTTCAGCGTGTGGTTCTCGCTCGTGAGCCGCCGCGAAAATTCGTCCAGCGTAGCGCTCAATACCTCGAGCCCGCCGCGGTCGAAGTCTCTGAGCCCCGCCGCGCCCTGCACGAGGTGGAGAGACGCGCGACGAGCCGTCCCCGCCTCGGTCAGCACCAGAACACCGGTGGCGAAATGAAAGATCGCCAAAATAGATCCCTTCGGCGGCAGCTTCTCACTCACCGCTCGCCACTTGAGACGCCCCGCGATCATGAGATGGATCACCGCGAATCGCTCATCATCCATCTCGAGCACGATCCGCTTCCCCATCCGCCGCACTCCACGCACCACGGTCCCCCCGAGCTGCGACACCGGCGGATCGAACGTTCGGAGCACGAACGGCTTCGCGATCACGAGCTTCTCGAGCCGCTGCCCAACGATGCGCCGCTCGAGCTGCTCGAGATACACAGTGATGTCAGGCAGCTCCGGCATCGCTCACTCCGTCTCGCGCCCGCGATCCGTGAGCCCCGATCCCCCCGCCAGCGCACTCTGCACCGCAATCGGAAAGCTCACATCGGCATCCAGCGCCAGCGGCACGAGCCAGCGCAGATTGTCGATCACATTCAACGGCAGCGCGCTCGCATCCGCGAGAAAAACAACTTGATCCTCCTGCGTCCGCGCCTCGCCCGCCAGCTCGCTCACCGCGCGCATCACGTGCATCCGATACTCGGCGTCCTCCCACACCAGCACCTCCGCCCACTCCGCCACATTCACCCCCGCCTCCTCCCGAACCTCCCTCCGCGCCGCTTCGACAGCCGACTCCCCTACCACAATCGCCCCACCCAGCGCATTCACGCGCCCCGCCTGCCACGAAGGCCGAGTCCGCTGCATGAGCACCACTCGCTTCTTATCTGCCGTAAACAGCAGCGCCAGTACGTACATCCGTTTCCCCGCCAAAATCCCTCGCCAACAGAAGTTTGCGATCGTCCTCTGGATAGGACACTTTCACCTACCGAGCCACGACAATCTCTAATCCCCACGTCCTCCGTCGCCCCCGCAAGCTACTCGCAATAGCTTGTCGGCGCACGAGTTGCGCGTTAATCCCGCGAGCGGTCCGGTGCGGAATGCCAGTTGCGCTACACCCCGGCATGCACCACCACCTTCTCGGAGATCGACGTATGCGCGGGACTCGTGTTCTCATCGGTACGGCAGCCGCATTGCTCCTCGGCTCGCTCGCGACCGTGAAAGCCCAGGACCAGGAGCAGGATCCTTC
>JBDTXL010000455.1:0-10731 GCA_040006195.1 Gemmatimonadota bacterium
TGCGCTCTTGGCTGCTGGCGCCGCCTTTTTGGCCGGCGTCGCCGACTTGGAAGCGCTCGAGCCGCTGTTCGCCGCCGCGTTTTTCGCATCCGCCTTCTCGGCCTTGCTCGCCGCGCGTGAGGCCTTGGCCGAGGTGAGGGGGGCGACGTCGTCCTCCTCTTCCTCTTCGACGACGACAGCCGCCGGCTCGCCATCCTCGTCCTCTTCATCATCTGTGCTGTCCCAGAGGTCTTCGCCGGTGGTCTTCGTCATCCCCCAGCCCGCGCCTTCCTCGTCGTCATCATCGTCGTAGGATGCGCCGCCACCACCACCGTAGCCGACATCCTCTTCGTCATCCTCGTGCTCGGACAGATCGAGCTTCTCGTTGGACTCATCACTGCGCGACATGCTTTCCTCCTTTCATGTTATTGATCAAGAAGCTCGAAATCCGCAGGAGCGATTTCTCTGAAAGACGGCAAAAGTCGGGCTGCAAGGCGAATCACTCGCGGCCTCGCCATTGAACCGCGGAATCATAGCGACTGTTCCGCCAGAACGAACCCAATATCACGGATCGAAAGAAAGGTCAAGCGTCCAATCCGCCGAGCCGGGCGGAAGGTGCGCATTCAATCCCCGCTGGCCGGGAGCGGCGCTCCCGCCACTACGCCATGGGCCCGATCCTCGTTCCTGTGCTCGGCCCTCTCGAAACGCTTCTGGAAGGCGTCGAGGTAGGTGTAGAACACCGGCGTCACGTAGAGCGTGATGATCTGCGAGAAGGCCAGGCCGCCAACCACTGCCACTCCCAGCGGACGCCGGGATTCGGCGCCCGCGCCAGCCCCCAGGGCGATCGGAAGCGTGCCCATCAGCGCCGCCATCGTGGTCATCATGATCGGCCGGAATCGTACGCTGCACGCCTCGAGAATCGCGTCGTGTGCGGACTTCCCTTCGTTGCGTTCGGCCGCGATCGCGAAATCGATCATCATGATGGCGTTCTTCTTCACCAGACCGATCAGCATGATGATTCCGACGAAGGCGTATACGCTCAGCTCCATGTGGAAGATCCAGAGCGTGAGCAGCGCGCCGAAACCGGCGAACGGCAGCCCGGTGAGAATCGTGATCGGGTGCACGAAGCTCTCGTAGAGAATGCCGAGCACGATGTAAATGATCAGGATCGCGAGCACGAGGAGGACGAGCAGCCCTTTCTGCGCCGCCTGAAATGCCTGCGCGGTGCCCGAGAAGGCGGTGGTAATGCTCGAGGGCAGCGTCTGCGCGGCCAGGCGATTCACCTCGCTCACCGCCGGCCCGATCGAGACGCCGGGCGCGAGGTTGAAGGAAAGCGTGACCGAGGGCAGCTGCCCGGAGTGGTTCACCGTGGCCGGACCCGTGCTGGGTGATACCTTCGCGAGCGATGAGAACGGCACGAGCTCGCCGGTCGTCGAGTGCACGTAGAGGAGCCCGAGCGCGTCCAGATTCTTCTGGTACTGCGGCTCGAGCTCCATCACCACCCAGTACTGATTGTTGGGCGTGTAGATGGTCGAGACCTGCCTCGACCCGTAGGCGTTGTAGAGCGCGTTCTCGATCGTGTTGGCGGTGACGCCGAGGGATGACGCGCGATCGCGATCGATGTCGACCTGGACCTGTGGATTCTTGATCTGCAGATCGCTGTTGACGTCAGTGAGGCCAGGGAGCGCGTGCATCTTCTGCTCCATGATCGCTGCGTAGTGATACAGGACGCCGATGTCGGTCGCCTGTAGCGTGAACTGATAGAGACTTCTGCTCGAGCGGCCACCGATGTTGATGGGCGGCGGATTCGTGATGTAGACGCGGGTGCCGGGAATGACCGCGAGCTTGGCCGTGAGCTCGCGTGCGACGGCATCGGCATCGAGCGATCGCTTGGACCGATCCTTCAGATGCATGAAGAATCGACCCTGATTCATCGTCGGATTGCGTCCGCTCGCGCCGATCGACGACATGAATCCTTCGATGTTCGAATCGGCCAGCACGATCGCGGCGAGCTGTTTCTGGTGAGCGAGCATCGCCTCGAACGAGGTTCCCTGCTCGGTCTCCGTGGAGGCGCTGAGCTGCGACGTATCCTCGCTCGGGAGAAACCCCTTGGGGACGATGGCGCCCAGGCCGATCGTGCCGAGGAGGATGAGCCCCGAGAAGACGAGGGCGTACGGGCGATGATCCATCACCCACAGGAGCGTGCGTTCGTAGAAGGCCAGCGTCCTGTCGTATGCGCCTTCCGTGATCTGGAAGAATCTGCCCCGCTTTTCCTCGTGGTGCGGCTTGAGAAAACGGCTGCACAGCATCGGCGTGAGCGTGAGCGACACGAACCCCGAGACGATAATGGAGGCGCCGATCGTGACCGCGAACTCGTGGAACAATCGTCCGACGAGACCGCCCAGGAAGAGAATGGGCACGAAGACGGCCACGAGCGACAGCGTCATCGACATGATCGTGAATCCGATCTCGCGCGAGCCCACGAGCGCGGATTCGAACACCGGCTCGCCCTTCTCGATGTGGCGGACGATGTTCTCGAGCATGACGATCGCATCGTCGACGACGAATCCAACCGATAGCGTGAGCGCCATCAGCGAGAGGTTGTCGAGGCTGTAGTCGAGCATGTACATCACGGCGAACGTTCCGACGAGCGACATCGGGAGCGCGAGGCTCGGGATGATGGTCGCCGAGATGTTGCGGAGGAAAATGAAGATCACGAGAACGACGAGCACGAGGGTGAGCATCAGCGTGAACTTCACGTCACGCACCGACGCTTCGATCGTGAGCGACTTGTCGTAGAGTGTCTCGACCGCGACGGAGCCGGGGAACTGGCCCTCCATCTGCGCCATCGCGCCCTTCACGTCCTTCGCGACCTGCACAGTGTTCGTTCCCGGCTGGCGCTGAACGGCGAGCACGATGGCGCGCTGGCCGTTGAACCAGCTCGCGACTTTGCTGTCCTGCACACCGTCCACCACCTTGCCGATGTCCTGCAGGCGCACGGGCGCGCCATTCCTGTAGGTAACGATGAGCGGTGCGAAATCCTTCGCGTTGGAGAGCTGTCCGTTCGCCTGGACGGTGTAGGCCTTGTCGCTGCCCCAGAGCACCCCGGTCGGAAGATTGACGTTGCCCGTGCTCACCGCATTGGTGACCTCATCGATGCCGATCTTGCGCGTAGCCATCGCCTGTGGATCGAGCTGGATGC
The DNA here is from genome assembly GCA_040006195.1 of Gemmatimonadota bacterium. Lineage (GTDB taxonomy): Bacteria > Gemmatimonadota > Gemmatimonadetes > Gemmatimonadales > Gemmatimonadaceae > FEN-1250. The sequence goes on from JBDTXL010000455.1 coordinate 3,182, forward strand.
GGACGGCGTATTTCTGCGAGCCGTAAACCTGCACCGCCGCGACGCCGGACACCATCGAGATGCGCTGCGCGAGAAAGGTCTCGGCGTATTCGTCGAGCTGCGACAGCGGGAGCGAGGTCGAGCGCAGCGCGAAGTACAGAATGGGCGAAGCCGACGGGTCGACCTTCTGATACGACGGTGGGACGATGTTCTGCGGGAGCTGGCGGAGCGTCTGGGAGATCGCGGCCTGCACATCGGCGGCGGCCGCGTCGATGTTGCGGTCGAGCGCGAACTGCAGCGTGATGCCCGTGGTACCGAGCGCGCTCTGCGACGTCATCACGTCGATGCCGGCGATCGTCGAGAACTGCTTCTCGAGCGGAGTCGCGACGGACGATGCCATCGTTTCGGGACTCGCGCCGGGGAGGGAGGCGTTGACGGAGACCGTGGGGTAGTCGACGGTGGGGAGATCGCTCACCGCGAGGTTGCGGTAGGAGACGAGCCCGAAAAGGAGAATGCCCGCCATGACGAGTGTCGTCATGACGGGACGCTTGATGAACAGCTCCGAGATACTCATCCGGCCCTCTGCAGATCTCCGCCGGCGGGCGGCTTGATTTGAACCTTCGTCCCCGTGTTCAGCCGCAGCTGACCATCGGTCACCACGAGCTCGCCGGGCTTCACGCCCTGTGAGATGATGGTGATGTCACCCGCTGCACGGTCGATCGTGATCTGGCGCTGCGTCGCCGTACTGTCGGCGTTGATCACGAATATGTAGTTGCCGTTCTGCCCTTCGACGACGGCCTGCGTGGGCACGACGATCGCGTTCTGCTGTTGAAAGAGCTCGAGCGAGGTCGTCACGAACTCGCCCGGCCAGAGTGCGCCGTCCTTGTTCTCAAAGGTGCCCTTGAGGAGGATCGTTCCCGTCGTCGTGTCGATCGCGTTGTCGACGAAGGAAAGCGTTCCCGTGCTCGAGGCACCCGGCGCGCTCGCAGGATGCGCGCTCACCGGGAGCGTCGCGGACGCGTACTGGCGTATGCGCTGCAGGCTCGCGGCGGGGACCGCGAAGCGTACGAGGATGGGATGGATCTGATTGATCGTCACGAGCGGCGTCGACGCGGGGATCTTCGCGAGATAGCCGGCGCGCACCTGCAGACTTCCGGCTCGCCCCGAGATCGGCGAGCGGATCGTCGCGTATTGAAAGTTGAGCCGCGCCTGTTGCACCATGGCTTCGTCCGACGCGAGCGTCGCCTTGATCGAGGCGGCGGTGGTATTCACCTGCTCCATCTGCTGCGACGTGACGTAGTTCTTGTCGACGAGCGCACTGTAGCGTGAGACGTCCGAGTTCGCACTCGCGAGCTGCGCGCGATCGCGCGCAACCACGGCCTCCGCCTGCGCGAGCGCCGCCTGAAACGTGCGCGAATCGATCTCGAAGAGCGGCTGCCCCTCTTTCACGTCGTCCCCTTCCTTGAAGAGGATCTTCGTGATGATGCCACCCACCTGCGGCTCGATCGCGACGGTCTGCATTGGCTCGACGGTGCCGTTGGCCTGCAGCAGATACGGCACAGTGCGCAGCTCCGACTTGCCAACCGTCACGGGCACCGCAGACGGCGGCGGCGGCGCCGTCTTCCCGCACGCGACGAGCGAGAACAGAGCCGCCACCGTAGCAACGACGTGAAGCGAACGACGATGGATCATTTCGGTGGTGCCTCTCTGGTTGTGTCAGGAGTGACACGAATGTTCGTCGCTCCGCTCGTATCGAGAACGCCGGTGTCGTGCGAAAGCTGCGCGAGCGCGGTCTGCCACACCCAGCGCGCCTGCACCTGTTGCGCGCGCGCGGACGCGAGCGCGCTCTGCGCGGTAAGCAAGTCGACGAACAGTCCGACACCGGCACGATAACGGCCGAGTGCGGCGTCTTCGGACGACTGCGCGCTCTCGAGCAGGTCATCAGCGGTATTCACGCGCCGCGCCGCGGTTTGCAGCGCGTAATAGGAGCTGAAAACCTGGAACTGCACCTGCTGCTTCACCGATCCTGCGCGTCCGAGCGCCGCGTCGGCCTCCGCGCGCGCCTGCTTCACCGCGTACTGGCGCGCGAACCCGGAGAAAATAGGGATCGCGAGGCCGACGGACACGGTGTAGTTGCTCGCGCCCCTAGGGAGTGTCTGCACGTAGGTGCGACCGCCCGTGCCCGTTGCCTGGATCGAAGGGAAGAGATTCCCGCGCGCGGCGCGCACGTTGCCGATCGCCGCGCGATAGTCGGCCTGCGCGGATGCGAGATCCGGCCGGCTCTCCACGGCCTGCTCGATGAGCGTGCTCACGCTATCGGTCGCGGGCCCCACGTTCGTCGCTGGCGCCGCCTCGATGTCGTACGGCGCGTTCGCGGGAAGTCCCATCGCCGCGGCGAGCGCGCCGCGCGTCGTCTGCAGATCACCCTCCGTCGTCTCGAGGGTGAGCGTCGCCTGCGAGAGCGCGGTCTTCGCCTGCAGCACGTCGGCGATCGTAGCGAGACCGACGTGCTGGCGCCCCTGCGTCGATGCAAGGCTCGTCTGCGCCTCCTGCACACTCAGCCGCTCGGACTCCACGAGCCCCTTGTTCGCCATGTAGTTGAAGTACGCGCTCTCGACCGCGAGCACGACGTTCTGAATCGTCGCGTTGTGCGTCCAGTTCGCCGCGATCAATCCCTGCCTCGCGTTCTCGATCGTACCCGCGCGGCCGCCGAGATCGGCGATCAGCCAACTGACGGACACCGTCGGCCCATAGTTCGTTTGCGTGAGCGATGGTCGGAGCACGCTGTCGTTGCTGAACGTCGGCGACGACTTCAGATGAGTGACGCCAATCTCGCTGGCGATCGTCGGGTAGTACAGCGCCTTCGAGCCCCCGAACGCAGCCGAGGACGCGCGGGCGTTGGCCCACGAGATCTGCGTCTCGGGATTGTTTCTGAGCGCGAGATCGACGACGTCGCCCATCGTGAGCGTGTTGACGCGCGTGAGGAGGTCGGGCGGGAACGAGGCGGGAGTGGACGGGAGGGTGTCGCGTGGCGCTGCTGGCGGTGTCCACTCCCTGTTCGGCGCGGGCGCGGTGCCCGCCACGCCGGCTACAGATGGCGTCCCCGCACAGCCGGCGCCGAGCAGCGCAGCCACGATCAATCGAACTCTCTTCACGAAGCGGACACGGGGTGAAAGGACGGACTCTGCCTTAATACGCGCGACTCCACTACCCTGTTGGGACGAGTCAAGATTCACGGCGTGCTCAGGCGGTTCGCGTTTCCTCTCGCTGTGCGATGACTGCGCCGAGCGCAACCACGACGGCCGGATCGAATAGTGTGCCCGCGTGCGACTCGATCTGAGTCACGGCAGCCGGGGCCGAGACGGCGTTCCGGTACGGGCGCGGAGACGTCAGGGCGTCGAAGGCATCGCATGCGGCTATGATGCGGCCCCCCAACGAGATAGCCTCGCCGGCAACTCCCCGCGGGTACCCGCGGCCATCGAAGTGCTCGTGGTGGTCGCACACGTAGTCGAGCACGCGGCCGAGGTAGCGAAGGGGAGAGAGAATCTGCATTCCGATCCGGACGTGCTCGCGCACGTGGTTCCTCTCCTCGGCCGTCAGCTCCCCGGCCTTGGCGAGGACGATCTCGCTGACGCCGGCGGTGCCGACATCGTGCAGTAGCCCCGCGACGCGGGCCGCCTCGGCCGTGGCGTCATCGGCGCCCAACTTGCGGGCGACGCTCGCGGCGAGCACGGCGACGCGCTCGGAGTGCCCCTTCATGAAGAAGTTCTTCGTCTCCATCGCCGAGACGACGGAGTGCGCGACGTCGACCGTGAGGAGCTCGAGGGAGTTGCGATCGTGCTCCATCTCCTCGATCCTGCGCGCGACCTCGGTGAGCGAGGCCAGCTCGGCGCGGCGATGCTCGATCGTGCGCGCGCGCTTGGCAAGCGCGTCGACGACGGCGCGATGCAGATCCGCGAGCTCGACCGGCTTGACGAGATAGTTGGCGGCGCCGCGTGCGAGGGCGGTGCTCGCGGTGACGGCATCGTTCACCGCGGAGAACATCAGGATCGCGAGATCGGGCTCCTTCGCAAGCGCGAGGGTGATGAGCTCGAGCCCGGTCATACCGGGCATGCGAACATCGGACACCATACCCTCGAAGTGCATCTGCTGCATCGCTTCGAGCGCGGCGGCTCCCGAGGCGACGGGCACCGCGTGGAAGCCGCGCATCTTGAGGAAGCGGGAGAGCGCCGTACGGATCGCCGCCTCGTCGTCGACCACGAGAATATTGGCAAGCACCGCGGCTTCGACCGCTCCGGGCTTCTTCGCGGCGCTTTCGTTGGACATGAGCTTGAGCGTCATGCGCTTTTCTCGTCGATAGCCAACGTGAGGCGGAAGGTGGCGCCGGCGCCTGGCGCGCTGTGCACCGTGAGCGTGCCGCCGTGCGTCTGTACGATCCCGAAGCTGACGCTGAGGCCGAGACCGGTGCCCGTTCCTTCCGGCTTCGTCGTGAAGAACGGTTCGAATATACGCTTCTGCACTTCGGCGGACATTCCCTGACCGGTATCCGACACTTCGACGATCACGCGCCCCGCGGCGACACTGGTGCGCACCGTGATGATGCGCTTCGTGCAGTTGGCGACAGCGTGCTCCGCGTTGACGACGAGATTGAGGAGCACCTGCTGCAGCTGCCGGTCGTCGCCGTGCACGCGCGGGAGACCGGGAGCCAGCTCCTGCTTCATCTCGATGCCGGCGGTGCGCAGCCCGTAGGTGCGCAGGCGCATCGTCTGCTCGATGAGCGCGTTCATGTCGATCGGAACGCTGCGAGGTCCGGTCTTTCTCGCGAAGGTGAGCAGGTCGCGAATGACGGAGACCGCGCGATCGGCCTCGCGCTTGATCATCTGCGCGGCCTCGAGCTGGTCGGGGGTGAGCCGCTCTTCCTGCAGCAGCTGCGCGAAGGCGGAGATGCCGGTGAGGGGATTGTTCACCTCGTGCGCGACGCCTGCGACGAGCTCGCCGAGCGCGACGAGCTTCTCCGACTGGCGCAGCTGCTCGGCGACGCGGCGCTCCTCGGTGAGATCGCGCGTGCTGATGACGCTCGCGGTGATCTCGCCCTCTTCGTTCACGATGTTGTTGATGCTGAGCCACGCGGGGAATTCCGAGCCGTTCTTGCGCTGAAGGAGCAGCTCGCCGGACCATGAGCCGGATGCGGCGAGCTCCTCGCGCGGCGCTTCGCGCGTCTGGTCGTGCGCGCGCACGGTCGGGAGCACCGTGAGCACGTGCGATGAGAGACCGATGAGCTCATCGCGCGTGTAGCCATAGGCGCGAAGTGCAGCGCCGTTGGCGTAAAGCACGATCTCGTCGCGCGAGCGAATGAGCACGGGCTGGTCCATCGCCTCGAGGGCGACGGCGAGTGCACGCGCGCGCTCACTGGCAGCGCGCTCGGCGGCGGTGGCCTGGGCACGCGCCATCGCGGTGCCGGCCTGGCGCGCGATCAGCATCACGATGTCGACGACTTCCCTGTCGTACGCATTCGGCCGCTGCGACTGCGCCTGAAGGACGCCGAGCACCTGCTCGCCGTTCACGATTGGCGCGCTGAGCACGACCATCATGCCGGGGTGCATGGTCGTGGGGGAACCGCTGTCGTCGGTGATCGCAGCGACGTTCGGCTCGCCGGTTCGGAATGCTGCGACGAGGCTGTTGTCCGGCAGTGAGCCGCGCACCATCTCAAAACTTCCCGCGTCACCGTTTCTGACCACGAACTCGGGAACCAGGACATCGCGTTGCAGATCGTGGCGCATGAGGACGAAGCAGGGCGCGTCGACGACCGATGCGACCGCGCGATAGCTCTCGGCGTAGACGTCGGCGAGGGACGAGGCGGCGGAGATCGCCTGTTGGACTTTCGCGACGGCGGCGAGGCGCTGTGCGCGCTGCTCGACGCGCTCGAGCAGCAGCGCATTGCGGAGCGCGAGTGCGCAGTGACTTCCGAAGTCGACGAGAAGGTTTCGCTGGTCCTCGTCGAACTTCTGCGGCGTGAGATAGCGAAGGACGAGAAGTCCCTGGAGACGGCCTTCGACAGCCAGTGGAAGGCACGCGATCGAGCTGATGCCGGCTTCTGACACAATGGCGAGCATCTTCTTGTCCCTGACGACGTCGATCTCCTGAATGAAGCGGGGGATACCCGAGCGCATGACGTCGCCGCGCGTTCCCTCCCAGAAGCCGACCAGCGCGAAAGTGGCAACCTGCCTGCCGACACCGCTGGAGAAGGCGACGGTGACTTCGCCCTCCGTCGCCGCTGACTGGTAGAGCGCGACGCCGTCCGCATCGAGCGACGTGCTCGCAATGCGCTCGATGTCCGCGTAGATCTCCTCGGGGGTGACGTGCATCGCGAGGCTGCGCGCGGAGCTGGCGAGAATGCTCGAGTGCTCCATTGCGCGAACCGACTGCCTGTAGAGGCGCGCGTTGTCGATCGCGATGGCGGCGTGATTGGCGAGCGCGAGGAGAAGCTCTTCGTCGTGCGAGCCGAAGCGGCGCTCGGGGACATCGAAGACGCTGATGGCGCCGATCACGAGACCGTTCGCGATGCAGGGGACCGCGACGATGTTCCCCGTCTCGGGCGAGTCGGCGAGCCGTTCCCACAGCGGCGGCTCGCCGGTGGATGAGATGCTGCCGAATGTATCGGTGGCGGTGATGGACAGATCGCCGACGTCGCCGTGGGTGGCGGCCATCACCATTGAGCCTTCCTCGACGAGGCCGAGGCGGGCGCCGCGCGCATGCAGGAGCTCCGCGGCGTGGCGCACGATGAGCGCGAAAACGCGATCGAGCTCGAGCGACTGGTTGATGCGCTGTACGATCTCCGCGAGTGCGCGCGCTTCACGCGCGCTCTGCTCGGGGCTCATGAGCGTGTTCTCGGCCATGCCTGGCGTCAACGCGGTATCGGCCCCGGTGGAAGCTGGAGAGCGGGGTCGCATGTTTCTCAGCAATGCTGATCACCGTGGGTGGGCCTTCGCACACGAATTTGATGCGAAAGGTCGCATTTGAGGACGACCCCGTTCATTTCGCTGTAACCCGCGTTCTATTAGTACACGTTAATCCTCGACGAACTCGATCTTCACCGGTTTGTCGATGAGTCCGCGCTCGACGCCTCGTTCGAGCAGCGCGCGCACCGCAGCACGTCCGCGATCGCCGTAGTCGAGCGTCCAGTCGTTCACGTACATGCCGACGAATGTATCAGCCTTGCCCCGATCCAGTCCGCGCGAGAACTGCATCGCGTGGTCGAGAGCCTTCACGCGGTGCTCGAGACCATAGGCGATACTCGCACGCAGATGGCGTGAGACGGTGCGGATGAGATCTTCGCCCATGTCCTTGCGGACTACGTTGCCGCCGAGGGGAAGGGGAAGTCCGGTTTCCTGAAACCACCACTCGCCCATGTCGGCGATGAGATGCAGCCCGCGATCGCCGAAGGTGAGCTGTCCCTCGTGGATGAGAAGCCCCGCGTCGACGTCGCCATTGACGACGGCATCCTCGATCTGATCGAAGGGCGTCATCACGGCTTCGAAGTCCGGCTCGTAGAGCTGCATCGCGAGATACGC
>JBDTXL010000456.1:0-1873 GCA_040006195.1 Gemmatimonadota bacterium
CCATGCGGCAGAGGAGCTCGACCGCCATTGCGATGATGGCGACGTGGAGCCCGGAGATCGAAAGCATGTGCACGATCCCCGACACGGCGAAGCGATCCTTCACCGCGGGATCGACGGCGCGCTCGTCGGCGATGAGGAGAGCGCGCACCAGCGGCGCGTCCCTGCGGAAGAGCGTGTCGATACGGGCGCCGATGCCGGCGCGAGCGAGGAGCAGCGCATCGCGCGAGCCGAGCGGCGAGATGCGCGCGTGCGCGATCTTGAGCCCGCGCGCAGTCAGGAACACTGTGCCACGAATCGACACGCGGGCTCCAGCCGCAGCGCGGCCGCTCTCGACCGACATCGATGCCGGCATCGCGCAGCCGGCCCAGCGCACCGTCGCACGAAGATACGCGCCCGGCGCGGCCGCGTCCTCCAGCTCCGCCGTCCACTCACCGCGAGGCAGCGCATCGGCTCGGCAACGCGCGGCGGTTGCCGCATCGTGCATTGCGACGCAGGCGCCGGCGACGACGAGGGCGCCGAGCGCTGCGTGCGTGCCGCGTCGGTTGAGAGCGGCGACTGAGGCGTACGCGATGCCGGAGAGGATGGCGGCGGCGGGTGAGCCGATGAAGCCGGCGACGAGGCCCGCGGCATAGCTGAGGACGGCGAGCGCGATGAGGGGCACTGCGGACTATGCGCTCGAGCGGCGCTCGAATTCGCATCGGCGGCGCGCGACTGCAACCCTGCTACCGCCCTCTCGCGCTAAGACTCTACTTTTTCGGGTGCCGCGGATTCGCCGCCACCCGCTGGATCGCATCGAGCACGATCACCGCTAGCTGCGCACGCGTCTGATCCTTCTGCAGGTCGAGCGCGATCAACGCCATCCCCGTATCCGTGCCGCCGCTGTATCGTGGGCGCGTCTTGTTGAGCACGTACGCGAGCGCGTCTTCCTTGCAGCTCTCGCAGCCGCACGCATTCGGCGTCTTCGCGACGAGCTCCTCGTAGATGCCGAGCACCGCGCCCTCGAGGAAATTCTTCATCCGGCCATCGGCAGCGCCGCACGTGTCGGAACCACCGCTCCCGTAAACGTCGAGCCCGTGGTGCCCGTGAGTTCCGCCATGAGGTAGCGTCCGATCATCGATTCGTCGCCCGGAATCAGCACCGTGCGATGGTGCCGCGTGCGTGCCTGCAGGAGCGTACCGCGCCGCGAGAGCTTCTCAACCAGCACCTCGTGGCGCTCGCCGAGCATGCCGAGATTTATCGTGCGCGTGCCGCTCCGAACGGCCAGGATCAGCCGCGCAAGCCGCTCGCTCGCAACTTCGTCCGGGATCGTCCACGATTCCGGCAGCCGCGTCGCCGGCGTGCCCTCGCGCGCGGAGAACTTGAAGGTGAACGCGTCATCGAAGCCGATCTCGCTCACCATCTCGAGCGTCTCGACGAATTCCTCCTCGGTCTCGCCGGGGAAGCCGACGATGATGTCCGTGGTCAGCGCGAGCCCCGGAATCGCGGCGCGAAGGCGCGCGACGCACTCGCGATATTCCTCACGCGAATATCGGCGCAGCATGCGCTTGAGCGTCGTCGATGACCCCGACTGCATGGGGAGATGCACGTGCTCGCACACCGCCGCCGTCGCCGCCATCGCCTCGATCACTCGCTCCGAGAAATCGTTCGGATGCGGGCTCGTGAAGCGGAGCCTTCGAAGCCCGGGCACCGAGCCGACCGCACGCAGCAGATCCGCAAAGTCGTTCGTGCCGTCATTGTACGAGTTCACCGTTTGCCCGAGCAGTGTGATCTCGGTGATCCCCTCCGTTACCGTCTGGCGCGCCTCACGCACGACGTCGTGCAGCGCCCGGCTCCGCTCCGGCCCGCGCGTCGTCGGCACGATGCAGTACGTGCA
>JBDTXL010000457.1:0-13754 GCA_040006195.1 Gemmatimonadota bacterium
TGCGCTGGGTGATCCCCGGCGTGATGCTCACCGCGCTCGGCTTCCAGACGATTCTTTCGAGCTTCTTCGCGAGCCTGATGGGGATGCGGCGCCGGTGAGCGCCACCGCCATGCAGCCTGAAACGAGCGCCGAGTTCGACGCGTACGCCGAGAGTTACGACGAGGCGCTCGCCCTGGGACTGTCCTTCACTGGCGAGACGAAGGACTACTATGCATCAGGGCGCGTTGCATGGCTCGCGAAGCGGCTGGCGGAGCGGAAGCACGCGGTGCGTTCGGTCATGGACTTCGGCTGTGGCACTGGCTCCGGTGTGCCGTTCTTGTTCGATGGACTGAACGCAAAGATGGTGCACGGCGTCGACGTGTCGGCTCCGTCGCTCGAGATCGCACGGGCAACGCACACGCGCGACGGTGCGACGTTCGCGATGATCGAGGGGAAGCTGCCACCCACATTCGATCTTGCCTTCTGCAACGGTGTCTTTCACCACATTCCTGTAGCCGGACGTCATGGCGCGGCGGCGTACGTGCACGAGGCGCTGCTACCGGGCGGATTGTTCGCGCTGTGGGAGAACAATCCGTGGAATCCGGGCACGCGTTACATCATGAGCCGGGTGCCGTTCGATCGTGATGCGATCACGCTGACGCCGCCTGAGACGCGTCGCCTGCTGCGCGACGCTGGCTTCGACATCGTGCGCACCGACTACCTGTTCGTCTTCCCACATGCCCTGCGCGCGTTGCGGCCGCTCGAGCGCTGGATCGCATCGATGCCGATCGGCGGGCAGTATCTCGTGCTCGCACGCAAGCGGTGAGCTACCCGCACAATCGCCGGCGCGTGCCGACGAGCACACGATGACCGATCTACAGGCGTTGGTGGTGGTGGCGCTCGCGGCATTGCTCGGGCGCTTCGTTGTGCTGCCCACGCTCGCCGATCGAGCGACGCGAGCGTTGTCGTGGCGATGGCTTCCGGTGATACTCGGCGTCATCACGAGCGTATTCGTCGCATGGCTGTGGGGGGGCCTCGATCAGGTTCCCGTGATCCACGACGAGGCGGCAATTCTGCTGCAGGCGAAGATCTACGCGACCTTCCACTGGACTGCGCCCGGGCTTCCGCTGCCCGAGTTCTTCGAGCAGTACCATGTCTTCGTCACACCGCGCCTCTTCCCCAAGTATCCGCCGGGGCACGCGCTATTGCTCGTGCCGGGAATCTGGCTGGGGCTTCCGGGCTTGATGCCCGTGCTGCTGCTGGGACTGTGCGGCGCGCTGGTATTCGAGGTCGCGCGACGACTGACCAATCCCTGGGTGGGGGTGTGCAGCTGGCTGTTCTGGCTCACGTGCACATCCATCCTGGACTACGCACCGAGCTACATGTCGGAATCATCGACCAGCGCGCTGTGGATGCTCGGCTGGTACGCGCTCATCCGATGGATCGAGGACGATCGCGCACTCTGGCTGAACGTGCTCGCGGCCTCGATCGGCTTCGGGATTCTCACGCGCCCCGTCACAATGGTGATCTTCGCGCTGCCCATCGCGGTGATCATCCTCGTCCGAATCTCGAAGCGGCGCGCTTGGCGAGCGCTGCGGACGCCGATCGTGCTCGCGTGCGCCACTGTTGGCGTGTGGGCACTCTGGTGTCAGGCGACGACGGGGAACCCGCTGAAGGCGCCGTATGGACTGTATTCGCGATACTACTTTCCGGATGACGTGATGGGCTTCGGACTCACGGGGCAGGAGCCGCTGCGGGCGCTCAATCCGGATATGCAGCAGTTCAATGAATACGTAAAGATTCTGCATCGCGACTACACGTTGGCGAATCTCCCCGAGCAGCTCCGTGAGCGCACGATCGCAATTGCTGCGAACATGTGGGCGACGCGCGCCGCCTTTCTCCCGATCGCGGCGCTTGCGCTGGTCACGACGAGCGCGTTCGTCTGGGTGGGATTCGGAACTGCGGTACTGCTCGTGCTGGCGTACCTGTGTGTGGGCCATGGTGCGCACTGGACGGCGTACTACGTCGAGATCCAGCCGGTGTTGGCGATACTCACCGTGATGGGGTGGTGGCGGCTCACGAACCTGCTCTCGAGCCGAGCGCTCGCGTGGCCGCTCAAGTCGCTCCTGCCGTTGACTCCGGGAACGGTGTTCGGGATCATCGTGAGCGGCGTGATTCTCTTCCCGTACATCACGCGCGCCGCGCCGTACATCGCCGGCAAGAAGGCGGACCGTCGCGAGTATCAGAGTGACTTCCGAACGCTGCTCGCCCTGACGCCAGGAGAGCACATCATGGTGTTCGTCCGCTACGCACCGAATCACAGCGCACACGAAAGTCTCATCCACAACGAGCCGGATCTGAACGAGGCGCGCGCGTGGACCGTGTACGATCGCGGCGCCGACAACGTCAGGCTCATGCGGCTGGATCGCGCGCGCATCCCGTATTTGTTCGACGATGAGCATCGCGCGATGGTGCAGCTGGACTCGGCGGGGACGCCGCGCATGGATCGGGTGATTCTCGAGCCGGGAAGTCGGTACTAGTCGCTGAGCAACGAGGGCGTGCTCGAGCTGAACGCCGACTTCCTCGGTGCAAAGCATGAAATGCCTTCGATCCGCCTTACCGCACGCGATTCGCCGTTCGATCGCACAGCGGCAGCCACTCGCCCTCGCCCTGTCGCCATTCCCATCGAAAGTCCATCCTGTTGCCGTCGTTGCTGACGGTCACGGCGGCGCGCGTCGACTGCTCCGTAAAGATCCACAGGTTGCCGCTCACGGTCGCGGTGTACTCTGGATGATTCCCCGCATTGTCGAACATGTGTGTGAAGTAGGCGCCCTTCGCCTCATCGTAGCCGAGGATCTCGGTACCCTTGAAAGCGTGCGTGCCGACCTTAGCGTCCCATGAGTGGAGCATGAAGAAGCCACCGGGGAGCCACTCGTACGTCTCTTCGCTCGTCCACGTCACCGCCAGCGCACGTGGATCCTCCACGCTCTGCTCCGGCCCCCCGAACGACTCGCCGCGCGCGCGCCACGAGCCGACGAATACGTCGAGCTGCCGGCGCGCCTGGCTCCGCTGCGGGGCCGTCATCCGATCGACCCTATTTTATTCTCGCCCGCGCCCGACACGCCATCGCCCTCGCGCTCCGTGAGCAGCCGCGAACCGCGCTGGTACGTAAGATACGAATACCCCCACTCGATCAGCACGATGATGCGATTGCGGAAGGTCGCGAGATACATGAGGTGGATGAATAGCCAGAACCACCATGCGATCTGTCCACGCAGCTTCACCGGACCGATTTCGGCGATCGCACGGTAGCGCCCGATCGTTGCGAGATTTCCCTTGTCGCGATACTTGAACGTCAGCGTCGGCTGCTCGGCCAGAATTCGCCTGACATTCTTCGCCGCGAGCTTTCCCATCTGATTCGCCGCCGGCGCGACCGCGGGCACGAGCTGCCCGTTGTCCTGATTCACTGCCGCCAGATCGCCCGCGATGAAGACGTGCGGATGCCCCGGCACCGAGAGGTCCGGCGCGACGAGCACGCGTCCCGCGCGGTCGAGCGGGGCGTCGAGCAAGCGCGCGAGCGGCGACGCCTGGTTGCCTGCGGCCCACAAGACTGTTCGTGTCGGAATCCGCTGCTCGCCCACGTACACCGCATCCTTCTCGATGCCCGTGACGGCCGCGTTCAGATGCACCTCGACGCCCAGCCCTTTCAAGTCTCTGAGCGCGCGCTCGGCGAGATCCGGCTCGAATGCCGTGAGCAGACGCGGCCCGCCCTCGAGCAGCACGATCTTCGTGTCGCGCGGATCGAAGTTGCGGAAGTCGTCGAGCATCGAGTGGTGCGCGATGTCCGGAAGAATGCCCGCGAGCTCGACGCCCGTCGGTCCGCCGCCCACGATGACGAAGCGCAGCCACGACTCGCGATCCTCGGGCTCCGCCTTCTCGGCCTCCTCGAATGCGATCAGAAAACGATGCCGCACCTTGAGCGCATCCTCGAGGCTCTTGAGCCCCGGCGCCATCGGCTCCCACTCATCGTGCCCGAAGTACGCATGACGCGCACCCGACGCGATGATGAGATAGTCGTACGGGACCGTCAGCGCGCCCTTGTCCGCGTGCACGAGCTGCTTCTCCGAATCGATCCCGTCGACCTCGGCCATGAGCACCGTGGTATTCGTGTTCTTGCGCAGCAGCCATCGAATCGGCGACGTGATGTCGCTCGGCGCGAGCACCGCCGTCGCCACCTGATAGAGGAGCGGCTGAAAGAGATGATGATTGGTTCGATCGATCAGGGTGACGTCGACATCCGCCTTGCGCAGGCCGCGCGCGGCGGTGAGGCCGGCGAATCCGCCGCCGATGATCACGACACGAGGTTTCGTCATGCGGTTGGAATGGTCTCCACGCGCTCAGGGCGTCCACCGAGCAGGCGCGCGGCGACGGTAATGAGGAGCACGAGCAGGATGAGCAGCACGCTGTACGCGGCCGCGGTGCCGAACGAGAGGTTGCGGAGCTGCGCGAGAATTTCCATGGAGATCGGCCGGTTCGCGTGCGTGTACAGCACGATCGATGCGACGAACTCGCCGACGGCGGTGATCGCGGCGAGCGTCGCTCCGGCGGCGAGCCCTGGGCGGGCCGCGGGAATCACGACGCGGCGCATTGCAAGCCACCAGCTCGCGCCAAGTCCGCGCGCGGCGTCCTCGAGCGACGGATCCATCTGGCGCAGGGAGCTCTCGACCGCGCTGGTCACGAGCGGGATGCCGCGCACGAAATACGCTAGCGGCAGAATCCAGAAGGTGCCGACGAGAAGCAGTCGCAGCTGCGAGGGCGCGTTCCGATCGAAGGTAGACGCGAGGCCGATTGCGATCGCGGTCGCGGGGATCGCCCACGGAAGCACCACGAGCAGCTGCAGCAGTCCGCGTCCGGCAAAGCGTCGGCGCGCGAGCAGATAGGCGGCGATGAAGCAGACGATGATGTTTGCAATGGTCGCGAGCACCGCCATCGAGATCGAGTTGCGCACAGGCAGCCAGAGCTGCGGATCAGTGGCGAGGTGCTTGAAGTTGTCGAGCGTGTATTCGGGCGGAAGCACCTGCGTCGTCCACGCGCCGTCGCGCGCGAAGGCGACCAGTACGATCATTGCGTGCGGGAGCACGAGCACGAACACGAGCGCAGCGGCGAGAACAGGTGCGAGTCGCGCCATCGGCCCGCGCAACGAGATGCGAGTATTGCTCCCCTTCCCCGTGAGCGCGTACGAGCGCCGGCGCTCGAACCAGCGGAGGAGCAGCAGCGCGGCAATCGCGGTGATCGCGAGCACCGTTGTCTCGACGTACGCCATTCCCAGCGCGCCATTGAGCTTGGAGGCGACGATCTGCGTCGACAGCACGCGGAGCCCGCCGCCGAAGATGTACGGCGCGGAAAACGAGCCGAGCGCGCTCATGAAGACGAGGAGCATCGAGCCTGCGAGCGCCGGAGTCACGAGCGGGAGCGTCACCTTGCGGAGCCGAAACATCGTCGAGGCGCCGAGCCCGGCGGCGGCCTCGTCGAGGGTGCCGTCGAGGCGCTCGAGCCCGGCCGATACGAAGAGGAAGACGTAGACGTACATCGTGTAGGCATGTACGAAGATGATCGCCCAGATCCCCGTGAGCCGCCACGGCGCCTCGGACAGGTGAAGCGCGTGCTGCACGCCACGCGTGACGACGCCGCTCTCGCCGTAGAGAAAGAGAAAGGCGATGACGCCGACGAGCGGCGGGAGCGCCGCGGGGAGTGTCGCGACGGCCTGAAGGAATCTGCGGCCGCGAAATTCGACGCGGCTGAGGACGAAGGCGAGCGGAAGACCGACCGCCGCCGCGCCGATCACGGACCCGATCGAGACGACCAGCGTCGTCCACAGCGCCTCACGATCGCTCGGCGAATTTGCAAACTCGCGCCAGTAGCCGAGCCCGTGGTCGAAGGAGCCGACTATTATCGTGACGTTCGGATAGACGACGCACCAGAGCAACAGCGCGAGCACAGGCGTCGCGAGCGCCCAAGAGACGCGCTGGTCGGCTTTGATCTTCATACGGCCACGACCGAGACCGGCTCGCGCACCACGCGCACAGAGACCTTGTCGCCCTCGCGCACATCGCGATCGGTGCTTTGGAGCTCGACTTCCGTGTGGTCGTCGACCCGTACCCGGTAGACGAGCTGCGTGCCCGCAAATCGGCGGTCGGTGACGACGCCTTGCCAGCCGGTGCCACTCTTCACGAAGGCGAGCGCGTCAGGGCGCAATACAGCCAGTACATCGCGCACGCCACTCAACGAAGCGGATGCGTGTGCCGCGAACGTCGTCGCGCTGCCGGCGACGTGCACGGTCACCTTCGCACCATCGAACTCGCCAGGCACGAACGTCGCCCGCCCGATGAACTCCGCCACCGAGCGCGAGACCGGATTGTCGTGCAGCTCTTCCGGCGCGCCCACTTGCAGCAGCCGGCCATTCTCCATCAGCGCGACGCGGTCGGCGACCGCGAACGCGTCCTCCTGATCATGCGTGACGAAAAGCGCGGTGAGGCCGAGGCGGCGCAGCGTCGCGCGGAGCTCGTTGCGCGTGCTGCGGCGGAGGTTTGGATCGAGATTCGAGAGCGGCTCGTCGAGGAGCAGCACCGGCGGCTCGATGACGAGCGCTCGTGCGAGCGCGACGCGCTGCTGCTCGCCGCCCGAGAGCGATTGGATCGCGCGCGGCGATGCGCCACTGAGGCCGACGTTCGCGAGCGCCGTCGCCGCACGCGCACCGCGCTCCGTCTTCGACACGCCGCGCGCCTCGAGGCCGAACGCCACATTCTGCCCGACGGTCATGTGCGGAAACAGTGCGTAGTGCTGAAAGACCATGCCGAAGCCACGCACGCGCGGCGCGCGCGTGGTGATGTCCTTTCCCTCGAGCCACACCTTTCCCGAGTCCGGCGGCTCGTAGCCCGCGACCATGCGCAGCGTCGTCGTCTTTCCCGAGCCGCTCGCCCCCATTAGCGCGACGAGCTCGCCGCTCGCGATCTCGAGCGACAACGAGTCGACGGCGAGCTTGTCTTCGAAGCGGCGCGTGAGCTTGTCGAGGGAGAGTCGCGCCGTGCCGGGCATCAGCTCTTCTTGCTGCGGTTGCGGATATTCGAATCCCAGTAGCGCATCCACTCGTCGAGGTGCTTCGCGAGCAGCGCGCGGTCGAGCGGCAGTGGCTTGATCTTCGTCTTCGCGTCGCGCACCCATTGCGGCAGCGAGTCGAGCGGGATGTCAGTTCGCGCGGGAATGCGGTAGAAGCTGTTCGACGCCTCCTCGAGCGCGGCCGGCGTCGTCACGAACTCGTAGAACTGTTTCGCGAGATCGGCGTGCTTCGTTCCCTTCACGATCGCGATCGCATCCACGAGCACCGGCGTGCCGCTCGATGGAATCACGTACTGCACCGGGATCTTCAAACGGCCGCGCAACTGTGCGATGTCCGGCATGTCGTAGAGCGAGATCAGCCCTTCCTGGCGGCCGAGCTTCTGGTAGAGCACGCCCGGATCGAGCGCATACTCCTTGGTGCTCGCATCGAGACGCCTGAGCCACGCGTAGCCGGAGTCCGGGGTGCCGCTCGCTCCCATCCCTCGGACGATCATCGCGCCGAAGATCGCGCGCATGCTCCCACTCGGCAGCGGATCCCTGATGATCACCTTCCCCTTCCACTTCGGATCAAGCACGTCGTCCCAATCCTTCGGCGCATCGGCCTCGCTGACCGCGGCGCTGTTGTACGCGATTACCTCAGGAGTGAGATAAGTGCCGTACCAGAGATCGGACTCGCCCTTCGCCTCGAGCGGCACGACACCGGCCCAGGTGGGCTTGTATGACATGAGCAGCCCAGCCGCGGCTGCGCGATCGAAGACTTCGGTCGGCGCACCGAACCAGACATCGGCCTGCGGATTCGCGGCTTCACTTCGCAGGCGGTCGAGCACATCCTGCGAGCCCATGTCCACCCACTGCACATCCACGTTGGGATGCGCCTTCTCGAAGCCGGCCTCGTAATGCTCGAGCAGATCCTTCCCGTGCGGCGAGTAGATCGTGAGCACGGTGCGGCCGTCGCCGCTGCACGCGGCGAGGGCCAGCATTGCCGCGACGATCGATCCGCCACGCGCCCTCACGGCGACACCGCGCGTGCGGCGGGCGTCGAGCTCGCGGCCGGAGGGCCGAGCAGATTCACGAACAGGCGCGCCGCACCGGGTACGCCAGCCGGAAGCTGCCGGAAGAACGCGAGCGTCGTGTAGATGTAGCTGCCGCGTCCCACCAATGCGTGAAGGATGCCGCCCGGATTCGCGGGCTCGCCGGGATCGTTCGTCGCGATCACGGTCTGATAATGCGAGTCGATCGTCGACGGCATGTAGAGCGCGCGATCCTGCACCCAGCCGCGCCAGTCCGCGTCGGTGATGCGATTGGGCGCGTTGAGAAGCGGATCGTTCGGCGCGAGCACCGTGATCGGCGATGCCTCATCGGTGACTCGTGCCGCAGGCGACGAGAGCGAGATCGGGAAGGGCATCATGCCCGGCTGCGTCATCTCGCCCTGCCCATACTGCACGACCATCGTGCCGCCGTTGCTCACCCATTCGAAGAGGCGCGCGTTCTGCGCGGCCAGCGAAGGATCCGACTCGTATGCCCGCGTGCCGATCACCACCGTCGTGAAGCGCGAGAGATCCGCCGCCGCGAGCCCGTGCGCATCGAGCACCGTCACCGGCACGCCGAGCTCCGCGAGCATCGGCGCGCTGTTGTCGCCCACGCCCTGCACGTAGGCGACGCTCACACCGTGCGGCAGCTCCACATCGACGGCCTCGATCGTGGTAGTCGCCGATCGCATGATCGTTTGCGGACGGATATGATCGTAGCGGATCGCTACGTAGCCGGTCTCGAACTTCTGTCCGCCGCTCTCCGCCACTGCAGTGATCACGTGTCTCCCCGCGGTGAGCGAGCCGCGTACCCGAAAGACGATCGTGCGCGCTGCTCCAATCCCCGCGAGCGAGACGGTGCGCACGAGCGTGTCCGCGCTCAGCCCCTGCGGCAGCTCGAGACGCACGCTCACGTCGCGCGGCGCCTCGTACGCCGAGCGGAGGGTGACGCGCAGCTCGCGATCGAGCGGAGCATTGGCGCGAGCGTAGTCGACGGCGCGCTCGAGCGTCACGGAGATCGCGGGCACGATGGCGAGAGGACGCTGCTCCTCACCGCGAGCAGGATTCGCAATTCGCTGCACGAGCGGCGCGCGAAGCACCGTCCCGTCCGCGAGGTACACGTTCGCGAACGCGCTTCCCTCGACCGCGCGCTCGGCCGTCTCGGTGCTCACTGGCGACGCGAAGAGATCCCCTGTGCGAGCAGGGGTGAGCCACCACGGCGCCGTGAGCGCGGTCGCTCGCACGGTGAAGGTCCAGTTCGCGACGCTGTCGCGCGCGATCGTGCGCGCGGGCGCGGGCACGGGTGAGCTGGCGGTACCGGAAATCGCGCTCCCCGAGAGCGTCACCGAGTCGATCGCGAGACGGGCCGCATCGCGATCGTAGACGGCGACCGTCGCGGTCATCGAGTCGCCGAGTGCGAGCGCCTCGCGCGGGACCGTCGCCTCGATCGCGATGCCTCTCGCCAGCGCAGTCGCGTGCGCCGCTGCATCGCGCAGAGCGACGAGCGATGTGCTGGCATCATTCGACGAAGAGCTCGAGAGCGTGCGCGCGAGTCGCTCCGCGCGCTCGAGCGCGGGGACGAGCGCCTCGGGCCGCGCGGGCTCGTAGCGCGCGCCGATCGACGCCAGCAGCGCGACGAGCGAGTCGGTGCGCGGACGTTGCGCCGTGCTCACCTCGCTGCGCAGCCTCCGATACGTCGTGTCGATGCCCTCGAAGATCGAGCGCTCTTTACCGGCATCGCCGGGGGCGCCCGGCACTCGCGACGCTTCTCGCTTCACCGAGCCCACGATGAAGCCCTTCCGTTGCAATCCGCCCTGTCCCTGCGACTGATGCTGCGAGCGGCTCTCACCCGCGATCTCGGCGTAGCTTCTGCCGAGCAGCGGGCTGTACTCGCCGGCATTGTACTTGAAGGTTGCCCCGGCGCCGGACCAGTACGACGTCGTGCGATAGAACTTGAGCGGCGTCCACGGCGCCAGCCCCTTCGTCGCGCTCGATGGGAACTTCGCGCCGTCGCCCGACGCGTCGTACGCCTCGCGCGCGAGAATTCCCGACACCTGGTGATGCCCGTGTCCATCGCGCGGCGTTCCCGAGAAGACCGCGATGATGACGTGCGGCCTGAACGCGCGTACGACCGTCACGACATCCGTGAGCAGCGTGTCGTGCGGCCAGTGCTTGAACGTCTCCGCAGCGCTCTTCGAGAAACCGAAGTCGTACGCGCGCGTGAAGTACTGCTCCGCGCCATCGACGCGCCGCGCCGCGAGCAGCTCCTCCGTGCGGATCACACCGAGTGCCTCGCCAAGCTCGTTGCCGATGAGATTCTGCCCGCCGTCGCCGCGCGTGAGCGAGAGGTAGGCGACGTCCGCATGCCGCCCCTTCGCCAGATAGGTGATGAGCCGGTTGTCTTCGTCATCCGGGTGCGCGCCGATCACCAGCACGCGCACCGACACAGGAAGTCCGGCAAGCGCGTCCCCCAGCGCCGTCGCGCCGCGATCCTGAGCGAAGGAGGTGCGCGGCGCGAAAAGAGCGAGAGCAGCAATGGCGTACAGCCCGGCGCGCAGCGTCATGCAGTGGAGGGCGAGCGGGCAAGTGCTATGTCGCGAGTGTCATCCGTCATGCGTGACCAACGCTCACCGGGCGGCGGTAGTTGCACGTGCGCCGCCGCGCTTCGGCGCCAGCGGCGCGAGTGTCTCCGCCACCAGCTTCGCCTGCTGCTCCGCGTGTGGCGCCGCGTAGCCCTCGGCCGGGCTCGCGCGCTCGGGGCGCCCGATGTAGCGAATCGTCATCGCGTTGCCCACGGCCGCTCGCAGCCGCGGCGACACGAAGCTCCACGCGCCCATGTTGCGCGGCTCCTCCTGCGTCCACACGACCTCGTCGATCTCGGGATAGCGATCGAGCACCTGCGCGAGCGCCTCGTGCGGCCACGGGTAGAGCTCATCCACGCGTACGATCGCGAGGTGATCGCGGCTGCCGCCGGCGGCCTCGACGCCCGCGAGGAGATCGTAGTAGATCTTCCCGCTGCAGAGCACGAGCCGCCGTACCTTCTCCGGATTCCTCGACGCGATCGCATCGTCGAGTACGGGCTGGAATGTGCCCGACACGAGATCCGCGAGATGCGACGCCGCGAGCGGAAGGCGCAGAAGGCTCTTGGGCTGCATCAGCACGAGTGGGCGACGCTCCGGATCGAGTGCCTGCCGGCGCAGGATGTGAAAGTACTGCGCGGGGGTGGACGGATAGGCGACGCGCATGTTCCCCTCTGCACACATCTGCAGGAAGCGCTCGAGACGGGCACTCGAGTGCTCCGGCCCCTGCCCCTCGTAGCCGTGTGGAAGGAGCAGCACGACGCCCGAGTCCTGCCCCCACTTCGCGCCATCCGACGAGATGAACTGATCGATGATGCACTGCGCGACGTTCGCGAAGTCGCCGAACTGCGCTTCCCACAGCACGAGCGAATCGGTCGACGCCACGCTATAGCCGTACTCGAAGGCGAGCACCGCGACTTCGGAGAGCGGCGAGTTGTAGATCTCGAACGGCGCCGCGTCCTCGGACAGATGCTGCAGCGGCGTGTACGTCTTCCCGCTCTCGTAGTCGTGCAACACCGACTGCCGATGCGAGAACGTTCCGCGCTCGGCGTCCTGCCCGCTGATGCGCACCGACGTGCCGTTGATCAGCAGCGACGCCCATGCGAGTGCCTCCGCGTGTCCCCAGTCGACGCCACCCTCGGCCGCGAGCGCGGGGCGGCGACGCTCGAGCACGCGAGCGAGTTTGGGCAGCGGATGGAAGTCGGAGGGCCAGCTCAGCATGCGCTCGTTGAGCGCGATGAGCTGCTCGGCCGGTACCGCGGTAGTTACCGGCGCGCCATTCTCGAGCGCACCGGCGTCGATGGGATCGGAATCGACCGCAGCCTTCGACTTCACCTGCTCGTGAATGCGCTCGAACTGCGCCTGGATGTCCGCGTCGAGGCGCTCGGTGGCGCCCGGCTCGATCACACCTTCGATAGTGAGCCGCTGGCCCCAGAGCTCGCGCGTGGTGGGGTGGGCCTTGATCGCCGCGTACAGCATTGGCTGCGTATAGACGGGCTCGTCGGCCTCGTTGTGTCCCTGACGACGATAGCCCACGAGGTCGATGAGGAAGTCCTTTCCGAAGCGCTCACGATAGGCGAGGCCGAGCCACACGGATGCGATGCACGCTTCCGCATCGTCGCCGTTCACGTGCAGGATCGGAACCTCGAAGCCCTTCGCGAGATCGCTCGCGTAGTGCGTCGAGCGCCCCTCGCTCGGGTCGGTGGTGAAGCCGATCTGATTATTCACGATGATGTGCAGCGTGCCGCCCGTGCGATAACCGCGCAGGTTCGAGAGGTTGAACGTCTCGGCCACGACGCCTTCTCCCGGAAATGCGGCGTCGCCGTGCATCGCAATCGGGAGGACGCTCGACTCGTCGAGCACACGGAGCGTTCCGGGCACGCGCTGCCGGGCGCGCGCGACGCCCTCGAGCACGGGGTTCACCATCTCGAGGTGACTCGGATTGGGCATCAGCGACACGTGCACGCGATCGCCGCCATTTCGCTCGCGATCGGTTTCGGCGCCGAGGTGATACTTCACGTCGCCCGTGTCGCTCGCGGCATTGGCGGCGTACTTCCCCTCGAACTCCTCGAACACCGCGCTCACCGGCTTGTCGAGCACGTGGGTGAGCACGTTGATGCGCCCACGGTGCGCCATCGCCATCACGACCTCGCGCGCGCCGGCCTTGGCCGCGCCCTCGATGGCCGCTTCGAGCATCGGGACGAGCGTGTCGTTCCCCTCGATCGAGAAGCGCTTGTACCCCTGATAGGCTCGGCCGAGGAAACGCTCCAGCCCATCGACTTCGGTGAGGCGGCGAAGGACCGCGCGCTTCTCCTCATCGGTGAGCGTGCGGCGCATGTCGCCTTCTTCGATCACGCGGCGGAACCAGGCACGCTCGGCGTCACGCTCGATGTGCTCGAACTCGAAGCCTATGGTCGCCTGATAGGCGCCGCGGAGGCGCGCGACGGCATCGGCAGCGGTGGCATCGGAATCGAAGCCCAGCGCGGAGCCGGGGATCGTCGCGAGATCAGCCTCGGATATGCCGTGGAACTCGCAGTTGAGCTCAGCGGCGCCCGCAGGGGCGGATCCGAGCGGATCGACCTGCACGCCCAGGTGGCCGTACTGTCTTATGGCCTGCACGAGGGCCGCGGCGCCGGCGATTTTGCGCAGATAGGCCGGATCGGCGGCCGAGGCAGCCGGGGCACCTCGAAGCTGGCCGGCCATGGCGAAGAACTGTCGCCAGGACTCGTCTACCGAAGCCGGATCGCGCTCGAAACGCTCCTGCATCTCGGCCACATATCCGTCGTTGAACGCGGAGATGATTGGGAGAACCGTCATAGCTGTAATGTAACGTCGCTCCCCTCCCCACGCCCGTTACCCGGGGGCACTTTCTTCGTCATTTCTGGACAGAGAGAGCGTGCGTCCGTCGGGGCTGCACATAGACCTACCGTTCCGGGAGGAACAACAATGCGCGTCAGTGGAAAAAAGGGTTTTACCCTGATCGAGCTTCTGATTGTAGTCGTGATCATCGGCATTCTCGCCGCGATCGCGATTCCGAAGTTCGCGAGCACCA
>JBDTXL010000458.1:0-2852 GCA_040006195.1 Gemmatimonadota bacterium
GCTGCGCAGGCACGTCGGAGCCGAGCATGAGGGCGCTCGCGCGATGCGAGACGAGGGCGGCGAGAAAGCGATCCAGTTGAGCCATGATCAGTCCAGTGGGCGTACGCGCTCGATCATCTTTCGATTGATCAGGCGGACACCCTCATCGGTTCGGAGCGCCATGAAGCGCGCCGTGCAGTGATTGATGTAATCGAGCACGCGTGGACGCGGCGCACGCACCTCGAGCCGCATGGACCCGACGTGCGACGTCCCGCCCGCGAGGGTGACCTGTAGCAAGGCTGTGGGAGCGCTGCCGGGCAGCTCCTCGTCGACCTGAGCTTCGTCGAGGCTGATCTCGAGCACCCGGTCCTTTGCGATGAGGAGCACTTCGCCGGTCGAGAGCCCCAGCGGAAAGAAGGGCTCGATCTCATTGAGGAGCTGAAGCGGGTCTTCGAGACCGCCTGGCGGGTAAATCTGCGGCGCGAAAAGAGATCCGCTCAGCGTCTCGCCGCCCACCATCGTGATCGAGACCGCGACGCGCTCCTTCTCGATCCGAACGTCGTTCCACATCTGCGACGGGGCCACGAAAGTTTCCTCACGATTGTCTGTGGGGAGACGAGCCTTTCATGCTCACCGTCACGGTTCATACTGCTCTGATCGAACATGAAAACATTCTGAGCGGCAATATGCCCGAAATGCCCCCCCGGCGACCGAATCGCGGGAGAATCAGGCGTGCAGGTGCAGCTCGCGCTCGTACATCTCCTGCCGCTCGAGCTGGACTGTGACGTGCTGGATTCCAAACAGTCGCATCGCGTCCAGGACATGCTCGAGCACGTGCTGGTGACGCTCCGGCTCGCGCACGATCGCGTGAACGCTCATCGCGATGACGTTGGAGGTCACGGTCCACACGTGGAGATCGTGGACGCTCTCGATGCCGGGGATCTGCGTGAGCTGGTCGCGCACGGCGGCCGCCGAGATGTGGGCCGGGGTCGACTCCAGCAGGATATCGGTCGAATCGCGCACGAGCGTCCAGGCGCCGCGGAGGATGAGCGCGCTCACCACCACCGAGGCGATCGTGTCCGCGGCCAGCCACCCGAGCTGCCGGATGAGGAGTGCGGCGACGATGGTTCCGACGAAGCCGAGCAGGTCGCCGAGGATGTGGAGGTAGGCGCCGCGGACGTTGAGATTGTCCTCGCCGCTCGGGTGGAGCACCCAGGCCGAGACGGCGTTGGCGACGAGGCCGAGGACGGCGACGCCGAGCATGAGCCCGCTCTGCACCGGCTCCGGCGTGCGCAGACGGTTGATCGCCTCCCAGATGATCCAGACTGAAATGAGCAGGAGCGTGGCGCCGTTCAGAAAGGCGGCGAGAATCTCGAGTCGCAGGTAGCCGTAGGTGCGCTTGTCGGTCTCAGGGCGCTGGCTGAACCACGCGACGAACAGCGACAGCGCGAGCGCGGCCACGTCGGTGAGCATGTGGCCGGCGTCGGCTATCAGCGCGAGCGAATTCGCCATGTATCCGCCCACAGCTTCGGCCACCAGAATGACGGCGGTGATCGCAAGGGCAATGCGGAGCCGGCTGACGGAGCTGCCGGCGCCGTGCGAATGGCCGGCGTGCGAATGCCCGTGCGAGTGCCCGTGCGAGTGCCCGGCGTGGCTGTGGCCCGCGTGTGAGTGAGACATGGCTGAAAGCTTCACCGGGCGAACGGGTGGGGCTAGGTGCAGCAGGGAAACGGCGTCACTCAGAGCGCTCTGCCGCGCGAATCTCAGCAAATCGCGCGCACTCCAGAATCGCCTCGATCATGCTCGAGGGGTCGGCGCGGTTCTGCCCCGCGATGTCGAGAGCGGTGCCGTGGTCGGGGGAGGTGCGCGGGAACGGGAGGCCGAGCGTCACGTTCACCGCGTTGCCGAACGACGCGACCTTGATCGCTGTCATTCCTACGTCGTGATACGGAGCGAGCACCGCATCGAACTCGCCGCGCATCGCGCGCACGAATACGGTGTCGGCGGGGAATGGGCCAAGGATCTTCGCTGCGCGTGCGGCCGGCGCGAGTAGTGTGTCGTCCTCCGCGCCGAAGCGGCCACCGTCGCCCATGTGAGGGTTGAGCGCGCAGAGCGCGATACGCGGCTCCCCGATGCCGTACAGCTGTTGCAGGCCGCGCCGCGTGATCTCCGCGCACTCGATGATGCGTTCCCGGTTGAGCTCACGCGGCACGTTGGCGAGCGCGATGTGCGTGGTGACGAGCACCACGCGTAGACGATCACTCGCCAGCATCATCGCGACGTGCGATCTCGTGAGCTCGGCGAGCATCTCGGTGTGGCCGGGGAAGTCGTAGCCGCCGGCGAAGAGCGCGTGCTTGTCGATGGGTGCGGTGACGATTCCCTGCACCTCGCCGGCGAGCGCGAGCTTCACCGCGCGCTCGATCGCGAGCCCCGCGAGGCGCCCGCCCTGCTCGGCGCTGCCACCGCTCGCCCACTCGCCGATCTCTTCGGAGGCGGGCACCACGGTGCCGGAGGGGCCGACGACGACCAGATCGGCGCGCGCGCGGACGCGCAGGTCGGCGATCGCTGCCGCGACGATCTCGGGTCCGATGCCGCGCGGGTCGCCGAGTGTGATCGCGAGACGAGGCCTCGTCACTGTGTTTCCTCGTCGCTGATCACGCGATAGAGCGTCTTCGCGTCCGCGCGGCTGACGTTCTTCCCGATGTCGGCGAGTAGCTCGATCTCGAGCGAGCGGTGCGCGTAGTCGAGACGGATGCGGTCGCCCGCACCGACTTCAGCCGAGGCCTTCACGCCCTTTCCGTTCACCGCCACCGCTCCCACGTCGCACGCCTCCTTTCCCTCGGTGCGGCTCTTCACGAGGAGGAGCCGCTTGA
>JBDTXL010000459.1:0-2604 GCA_040006195.1 Gemmatimonadota bacterium
GGCGACTCGACCAAGGTATCGAAGCAGCTGATCACGACGTTCTGACTCGCCGCTATACCTGGTGCATGAGCTCGCGCTCGTACGCCGCGAGCACGTCCTCGCGGGTGAGGACGCCGAGGAGAACCGGATTCTCCTCGCTCTGGACGACGGGCAGAAGATCGGCGGCGCGCGCATTCAGCTTCGCGAGTGCCGTCTGCACCGTATCCGTCACCACCACAACCTCCGTAGGCTCGGCGAGATCAGCGGCGAGGAGAATCGGCGCCAGATCGCCGCGATCGAGCAAGGCGAGTCGCAGCTCCGCGAAGGTGATGACTCCGTACAGGAGTTGCTCGTCGTCCACGACGGGAAGTGTCGTCAGCCGCGACATCGACGACGCAGCCACCAGTTCTTCCAGCGTCGCTTCGGGAGTCACGGTCACGGGCGCCGCGTTCATCACGTCGCGCACGAGAAGGCGATGCATGATTGCGCGGTCGGCACCGTGTGCGAGATGCTCGCCCTTGCGCGCGAGCCAGCCATCGTACAGCCCATGTTCCGCAAATGCTTTCGAGGTAGCCAGCGCGATCACCGAGACGATCATGAGCGGCGGGACGAGGTTGTAGTCGTCCGTCATCTCGAATACCATGAAGATCGCGGTGATCGGAGCGTGTACCGTGCCGGAGATGAGTCCCGCCATTCCGACCAGCGCCCACGCCTCGGGGTGCAGGCCGAGATGAGGGAGCAGTCGCTGCGCGAGCACGCCGACGCCGCCACCGAACGCAGCGCCCACGAAGAGCGTCGGCGTGAAGAGGCCGCCCGATCCGCCCGAGCCGAGCGTCAGCGATGTTGCGAGCATCTTGGCGAGCGCGAAGCCGATCAACGCGTACCAGGCGATGCCGCCGAACATCTCGATCGGAATGGCGAGATGGCCCGTGCCCGTGAGCAGCGACCCGCCGAAGTATGCGAGCAGCCCCACCGCGAGTCCCCCCAGCAGCGGACGGATCCACTGTGGCCTGATCCGCTTGAAGACGTCTGCGGTAGCGAAGAACAGCCGCGAGTAGAATGCGGATGCGAGACCGCAGGCAACGCCGAGCAGCGGATAGAGGAGCACGATCGCCAGCGGATTGATGCTGCCGTACGGCGGAATGTGAAATGCCGGATGCGAGCCGAGAAATGGTCGCACGGTAATCGCCGCCACGACGCTTGCGATCACGACGGGGCTGAACGCGCCGATCGAGAAGGAACCGAGCACCTCCTCGAGCGCGAAGAATGCTCCGGCGAACGGTGCATTGAACGCCGCCGAAATGCCCGCGGCCGCGCCGCAGCCCACGAGAATCTTCAAGCGGCGCGGCTGGAAACGCAGCGCGCGCCCGACCGCCGACCCGATCGCGGATCCGAGCACCGCCGTTGGTCCTTCGCTTCCTGCCGACCCTCCGCCAGCGAGGGTCACGACGGCCGCGAGTGTGCGAGTCAGCACCGGGCGAAAGGGTACGACGCCGCCGCGCTTTGCGACGGCGAGCTGCACGTCCGGCACTGTTTGTCCGTCGGGAATTCTGGCCCAGCGCACGATCGCCCACGCGAGCCAGAGCGCTAGCGCAGTAACGAGCGGGCGGTAGAACGCTCGCGCCACCGGATCGAGGCGCATGCCGATTTGCGTGACGAGGAGATCGTACGCGAGATCAATGAGCCGGTAGAATCCGACGACTCCGAGTGCCGCCGCCGCGCCGATCGCGAGCGCGAACACCATGAGCAGCGTTCCCTCATCCCAGTCGCGCCGCTCGAGCCATCCCACGACCTTCGTCCATGGCGCGCCGATGCGGCTCACGACCGCCGCCGAGCGCGCCGCAGCGGCGCGCGAGAACCCCGGGCTCAATACGCCTCCTTCTCTCCCTCTTGGAGCTCGCCGAGCAGCTTGAGATAGCTGTCGTAGCGCGACGCGCCGATCGTGCCCTTCGAGACTGCACCGCGCACTGCGCATCCCGGCTCGTGCACGTGCCTGCAGTCGCCGAACTTGCACTCGCCGATGAAGGGGCGGAACTCGAGGAAGCAGTCATCGAGATCGCTCGCGAGCAGATTCCACACGCCGATCTCGCGCAGCCCTGGTGTGTCGACGACGAAGCCGCCATCGGGGAGCGGGTGAAGAGCCGCCCCTACCGTGGTGTGGCGTCCCTTGTTCACCGATTCGCTGATCTCTCCAACGCGAAAGTCGAGCCCCGGATAGATCGCGTTGAGCAGCGATGACTTTCCGACTCCCGATGGTCCGCTGAGCGCTGAGGTGCGTCCGTGCAGCGACTCGCCGAGTGCCTCGAGGCCGATATTCTGCTTCACGCTGGTGAAGTGGATCTCGTAGCCAGCGAGCTTGTAGTCATCGAGCCACGCAGGAATCTCACTCACGAGCTCGCGCTTGTTGAGGACGATGCGCGCCTGGATGTCGTTCGCGGCCGCGATCACGAGGAAGCGATCGAGCATCCGCGGATGCGGCTCGGGCTTGGCGAGAGCGAACACCACGATGACCTGATCGATGTTCGCGACGACGACGCGCTCGCCGTGCGCGCCGCCCGGTGCGCGCCGCGCGAGACGTTAGCGCCGCGGGAAAAGCTCGGCGATCACCCAGCTGCCGCCGCGATC
>JBDTXL010000460.1:0-2571 GCA_040006195.1 Gemmatimonadota bacterium
ATACTCGAGGTGCAGCGGTGGGCCGACCCGCGCCTCGCGGCGGGAACGCCGCCGCACGTGACGATGGTGGGATCTTCGGGTGTGGGTCCACTTCCGCTCGGCACGCCGGTGGAGCTGCTGCGCGAGAAGATCGAGCCGATTACGCGCGAGA
Organism: Gemmatimonadota bacterium; assembly: GCA_040006195.1. GTDB lineage: Bacteria > Gemmatimonadota > Gemmatimonadetes > Gemmatimonadales > Gemmatimonadaceae > FEN-1250. The sequence continues at coordinate 152 of JBDTXL010000460.1, forward strand.
CGGCGCCGATCGTGATGAAGTTCGAGAGACCACACCGGTTCATGCAGACCGACATCATCGTGCTCCCGCTGGATCCGCACGGACCACTGCGCGTGTTGCACGAGCGCGTGGCGAGCACGGGGCTGCCGTTCGAGCGCGCGAGATTTCAGTTCTCACCGCATGCGACGCTGAGCTTTTATCCGCGGATGACGCCGGAGATGCTGAAGCGGCTGCTTGCGCTACGGTTCGACGATGATGTAGTAATCAGCGGACTGCAGTTTTACTCGACGCCGCACCCGCAGCCGAGCAAGCGGGTGTTGGATCTGAGATTAGGGGCCGACGCGAGTAAGTGATGGTGAACACGTCGCGTCGTATGGAATGAATTCCGGGACGATCACAACCCCTTCGCCACCGCCGCCTCGAGCTTTTGATCCCCACCCAACCCCGTATACACAATCTTCCCGCTCTTATCCACCACGACCACATACGACGTCGCCGGCACCGCGTACGCATCGGTCGCGTTCCCCTGGGTATCGTACAGCACCTGGTGGGTGTAGCCGTACTTCGCGACGTACTTCTTCACCCGCTCAGGTGACTCGTTCACGGAAACCGCCACCGAGACGAACGTCACCTTCCCGGCGTACTGCTTCACGAGCGACATCAGCTCAGGCTCGAGCTCCTTGCAGTTGCCGCACCACAGCGCCCAGAACTCCAGCACTACTGGCCCCTTTCCCAACAAGCTCGCGAGATCGACACGCGTGCCGTCGAGCGTCTGCACGATCGCGCCGGGCGCCTTCGTCCCGACCGCGAGCCCCATCGGATCCTGCGCGCGCATCCTCGGCGCGACGATCAACGACATCGCGCCGAGCAACATGCCCAAGCCCAATCCCCTCGACACAGTCTTCACAGCAGCACCTGTCCCATTGTCACGAAGTAATACTCCGCCGCCCCAATCATCAACAGCGCGAACAGCCGCTTCACCCACACCATCCACGCGCCAGCCTTCGGCAATCGCGCGAGCGCGCCGGAGAAAGTTCCGACCACAATCAGCAGCGTCGTCATCCCGAGCGAGAACACGAACAAATAGATGAAGCCGAGCGTTGCGCTGTGCGTCGTCCCCACCCACGTGAGCACCGCTGCCATCACCGGCGCACCGCACGGCGCCGCAACCACACCCGATGCCGCGCCCATACCGAACGCGCCGCCGAGCCCACCGCCGCTTCCCGCATCCGCCGCTCGCCGCATCAGCCACGCCGGCATCGGCAACGGCAGCGCGTCGAGCATCACGAGCGCGAAGAGCAGCAGCAGATTCCCCATCGCGAACAGCAGCCATGGATTCGTACTCACGGTGCCGAAGAGCGTTCCCGATAGCCCCGCGAGCACGCCAAGTATGGCATACACGAGTGCAAGCCCGACCGCGTAGCACAGCGTCAGCACGAACGGGCGCCATCTCGACCGCGCACCCGTGCTCTCGCCGCCAACGAGCGCGACAGTGATCGGGATCATCGGGTAGATGCACGGCGTGAGGCTCGTCAGCACTCCCGCGCCGAAGAGCAGCGGGAGCGCGAAGAGCGGGCGCGAGAGATCGGGAGCGGAGATCAAATCGAGAGCAGGAGCTTGCCCGTCGTCTTTCGCCCCTCGAGATCCTCGTGCGCCTTCGCAGCATCGGCGAGCGCATAGTCGTGCACCGCGCGCACCTTCAGCTCGCCCTTCGCCGCCCATCCAAAAATGTCGGCTGCTCGCCTGAGCAGCTCCTCGCGTGTCGACACGTAGTTGCCGAGTGTCGGACGCGTCAGAAACAGCGATCCTTTTGGATTCAGGATCATCGGATCGATGCTCGGCGCCGGCCCGCTCGAGCCGCCGAAGAGAACCATGTATCCACGAGGCTTGAGCGAGTCGAGCGACTTCAGAAAGGTCGTCTTCCCCACCGAGTCGTACACGACGCTCACACCCACACCGTCTGTGATCCGACGCGTCGCGACCTGAAAATCTTCCTTCGTATAAAGCACGATCTCATCCGCCCCCGCCTCACGCGCCAGCACCGCTTTCTCATCCGTGCTCGTCGTCCCGATGATCCGCGCGCCGATTTTGTGCGCGATCTGCGTCATCAAGAGCCCGACGCCACCAGCCGCCGCATGGATGAGTATCCATTCGCCGCGCTGCACCTGATAGCAGTCGGTCAGCAGAAAGTGCGCGGTCATTCCCTGGAGCAGGAGCGCCGCCGCAGTGCGATCGTCGACTCCGTCCGGTATCGGCACCAGCCGCTGCGCGGGTAGCGCGATCAACTCGGCGTACCCGCCCTTGATCATCACCCACCCCACGCGCGCTCCAACCTTCACGTCGCTCACGCCGCTGCCGAGCTTTTCGACGATTCCCACGCCCTCGACGCCCGGCGTGAACGGCAGCGCGCCGGGATACAAGCCGGTACGCTGATACGTGTC
>JBDTXL010000461.1:0-7552 GCA_040006195.1 Gemmatimonadota bacterium
ATTTCGGAACAGATTGTCGCACTCGCGCGAGGCGCGCGAACACGCAATCTTACGACCGATGAAAACACCGAGCCAACCCCAATGGGCCGTGATGCCCGCGGGACGACCCATCGATTCGCGGATGGCGCTCGTCCAGCTGTATTGGGCAGCGGTGCGCGCCGTCGCGCCCGGGCCCGCGCTCACTGCTGCGCTCGAGCGAATCTCGAAGGAGATCGGCCACAAGCGCGTCTGGATCATCGCGATTGGAAAAGCCGCGAATCCGATGGCCATCGCGGCGGTGGACTTCCTCGCCGCGCACAAGCTCGAGCCAGCGGGCGGAGTGATCGTCGCGCCGCGTATGCTACCGACTCCCCATGCGCGCATCGAGTTCGTCGCCGGCGACCACCCGCTGCCTGGCGCGAACTCTTTCGCTGCGGCGGATGCGGTGGGGAGATGGGCCAGGCAGGTGAAGCCGGATGATGAAGTGTGGGTGCTGCTCTCCGGCGGCGCGTCGAGTCTGATCGCAGCGCCCGATGGAGCGATCAAACCCGAAGAGATGGTGCAGCTCTTCGATCTTTTGCTCGGCTCCGGGCTCGACATTGCGACCATGAACACCATCCGCAAACGGTTTACCCGCTGGAGCGCAGGCAGGCTCTCAGCTGCACTGAGCGCTGCTCGCACGCGAAACTTCATCGTGTCCGACGTCATTGGCGACGATCTCGCCGCGATTGGATCGGGACCCTGCTCGCCGGACCCCACCACCGCTGGCGAGGTCCAGTCGCTACTCGAATCATCCAAGCTGTGGGATCGAATCCCCGGATCGTTGCGGCACCACGTCGCGTGGATGGCGCACGATCCTTCGCGCGAGACGCCGAAGCCGGGCGATAGCATTTTCGCGAACGTCGAGCGCAAGATCATAGCCAGCAATCGTGTCGCTCTCGAAGCAGCAGCAGCTCGCGCAAAAGAGCTCGGCTACGAGCCCAGAATACTGAGCACCGCACTCGCTGGTGAGGCCGCCTCCGTGGGCAAGCGGCTCGCCACAACGCTAGTAAGCTATTGTGGCTCTGGGACATCGCCACTGACCAATCGACCAGTGCAAAGCTGTCTCCTTTGGGGGGGTGAGACGACCGTCACAATGGGGAGCGCGACAGGAGCGGGCGGACGGTGCCAGGAGCTTGCCTTGTCGGCGGCGCGCGAGCTCGCGAGCGCGAAGAGCGCGCGGGGCTCGACGCTGCTCGCGTGCGGCACCGACGGCCGTGACGGCCCCACCGATGCGGCTGGCGGGATCGTCGACAAGGAAACGTGGGGCGCGATCGAAAAGGCGGGAAGAAAGCCCGATGCCGATCTCGCGGCGCACGATTCGCATCCATCGCTCGACGCGGCTGGTGCGCTGCTGCGCACGGACCTCACCTCGACGAACGTGATGGATATCGTGATCGGCATTTGCGCGCCGCCCGGCAGCAGCACCTCGCACCTCAGGACTCCCGCCGGATCGATCGCGCGACTCTCCGGCTCCTTTCGCAAGATCATCGAATAGAACACAGGAACCGTGGCTGACTCTCCATTTACGATCGGGCTCGTTCAGCAGGCCGTGCCGCCGAACGCGGCCGAGGCTGTCGACGCGGGTGAGCGCGGGATTCGCGAGGCGGCGAAGAAGGGCGCGCAGATTGTTTGTCTGCAGGAGCTCTTCGATGCTCCGTACTTCTGCAAGGTGACCGACGCGGAACGCTTCGATCTCGCGGAGGCGATCCCGGGGCCGATCACGCAGCGGATGCAGGCGCTCGCGAAGGAGCTCGGGGTCGTGATCATCGTGCCGATCTTCGAAAAGCGCGGGCCGGGAGTCTATCACAACTCCGCCGCCGTCATCGACACGGACGGTGCACTGCTCGGGGTGTACCGGAAGATGCACATCCCCGATGATCCGCTCTACCACGAGAAGTATTATTTCACACCGGGCGAGATCTACCAGCACGACGAGTCGATTCCGCCGAGCGGCTTTCGGGTGTTCAAGACCAAGATCGCGACGATCGGTGTGCTGATCTGCTGGGACCAGTGGTATCCCGAAGCGGCGCGCATCACGGCGCTCATGGGCGCGCAGATTCTCTTTTACCCGACGGCGATCGGTTGGCATCCGAAGGAGAAAGAGGAGTGGGGCGCGGCGCAGGCCGACGCGTGGCGCACGGCGCAGCGCGCGCACGCGATCGCGAACGGCGTGTACGTGGCCGCGGTGAATCGCGTTGGCTTCGAGCCGGAGCCCGGCACGGACGGTCTCGAGTTCTTCGGACATTCGTTCGTCTGCGATCCGTATGGTCGCATCATCACGGAGGCGGGAACCGAGCCGGCGATCCTCACGGCGGTGATCGATCCGGGCGCGATCGAGTACACGCGTCGCAACTGGCCCTTTCTGCGCGACCGGCGCATCGACGCGTACGGCCCGATCCTCAACCGCTACATCGGGTGAGCGACCCCGATAATTCGGTGTACGTGCGCCGCGACGACGGCGTGCACTATCCCGCGCAGCGGATGCCGGCCGAGTGGGAGGCGCACGCGGCGACGTGGATCGGGTGGCCGCATCATCGTCCGGACTGGCCGGGGAAGTTCGAGCCGATTCCGTGGGTGTACGCGGAGATCGTGCGCGCGCTGAGCAGGCACGAGCACGTCGAGGTGCTGTGCGACGATGGGTCGGTGCTCGATGAGGCGCGCGATGCGCTCGTTGCGCACGGAGTGGATCTCTCGCGCGTCGGACTGCACGTGGTGGGCACCGACCGCGTGTGGCTGCGCGACTCGGCGCCGACGGCGGTGATGGCGCCGAACGGCACCGTTCACTGGGTGAGCTGGAAGTTCAACGGGTGGGCGAAGTACGACAACTTCGCGCGTGACGAGTTGATCGGGATGGAGGTGTCCGAGCTGTCGCAGCTCGCGCGCGAGGAGGCCATGCGTCCCGATGGCGAGGGACGGCTGGTGCTCGAGGGGGGCGGGATCGAGACGAACGGTGCAGGTGCGCTGCTCGTGACGGAGGAGTGGCTGCTCTCCGACACCCAAATTCGCAACCCGGGGCTCGGCCGCGCCGACTACGAGCGCGCCTTCGCTCACTATCTGGGCGCAACGCGCACGATCTGGCTCGGCGCGGGATGCGTGGGTGATGACACGCACGGCCACGTCGACGACATCGCGCGATTCACGGACGAGCGCACGATCGTTCTCGCCGTGGAGGACGATCCGGCGGATGAGAATCACGAGCGATCGATGGACAACGTGCAGCGGCTCGAGCTCGCCGCGAAGACGTTGCCCGGCGGGCTTCGTATCGTGCGCCTTCCCTTCCCGCGCCCGGTGACGATGCACGGCGAGCGACTGCCGGCGAGCTACGCGAACTTCTACATTGCGAATGGTGTGGTGCTGGTGCCGACGTTCAATGACCGGAACGACCGCACGGCGCTGAACACGATCTCCGAGCTATTCCCGGCACGCGAAGTGGTGGGGATTCACGCAGTGGATCTCGTGTGGGGGCTGGGGACGCTGCACTGTCTCACGCAGCAGCAGCCGGCGGGGCGATAGGGATTCGCGACGGGCAAAAAAGGGAAACGGCTCGCACTTTCCGTTTGTGTCTGCTCTGTCCGTTTTCGTCGTGGTCAACAAGTTGCCGCTTTTGACTCACCGCTTCATTGCGCGCCAGGCTCCACGAGCATCGCGAGTACCTCATCGTCCGTCAGCTGGTCGAACGACTCGTACCACTCGCCCACGCCGTGAAAGTGCTTGGGGACGGCCGAGAACACGGTCGCGACTCCCATCGCCGCGATAGACTCGGCGCCATCCATGCTCGCGACCGGCGCCGCGAACACGAGGCGCATCGGACGCTCGGCCTTGAGCACCGTCAACGCCGCACGCGCGGTGCCGCCCGTCGCGAGTCCATCGTCGACGAGGATCACGCTGCGCCCGCTCACCGGTGGTGCCGCGCGTGTGCCGCGGAAGAGTGCCACACGCCTCTTCGCCTCCGCGATTTCGCGCTTCGTGATCTTCTCGATCTGCGCATCCGTCACGCGGAGCATACGCACGAGGTCATCGTCGAGCACGCGGGTTCCATCCGCGGCGACGGCGCCGATTCCGAGCTCCTCCTGCCCCGGCGCGCCGAGCTTGCGCGCGACGAAGACATGGAGCGGGACCCGGAGCAGCTCGGCGACCGGTGCGGCAACGGCGACGCCGCCGCGCGGGATGGCGAGCACCGTGATCGGCTCCTCGATCAGCTGAGGTAACGCGTCGAGCAGCTCGCGAGCGAGAAAGCGTCCCGCCTCGGCCCGATTGCGAAAGAGCACGGGCTACGCGTGCGTCTTTGGGAGATGGCGCGTGAGCCAGTCGATCGTGAGCTGTCCGACGATCTCGAGTGTCCCGGGCTCCTCGAACAAATGCGTCGCGTTCTCGACGATCGCCAGATCCTTCTCGCCGGCGAGGCACGGGAACGCCTCCTCATTGAGCGGGATTATGGGCACATCGGCGCCGCCCACGATCAAGAGTGTCGCCGCCCGAACCTCGGGGAGGCAGCTGAGTGCCAGGTCTGGGCGCCCGCCGCGCGATACCACCGCGTACACGTCGCGGCGCTTGCACGACGCCGTGAGCGCGGCCGCCGCGCCCGTGCTCGCGCCATAGTAGGCGAGCGGCAGCAGCTGAGCATCCGGCACCGTCCCCACGAAGGTCGACGCCGCGAGCACGCGTTCGGATAGCATCGCGACATCGAAGCGAAATTGCCCCGTGCGCTCGTTCAGCGCTGCCTCGTCCGGGGTGAGCAGATCAGCGCGGAGCGATGCGAAGCCCGCGTCGTAGAGCTGCTGCGCCGTCGTTGCGTTGCGCGAACTTCGGTGATTGCTCCCGCTACCGTGCGCGAACACCACCATCGCCTTCGCGTTGTTCGGGATCGCGAGAATGCCGGCGATCTGCGCATCGCCACAGAGGAACGAGATCTCCTGCTCTCGCATAGGCGTGTTCACGGCTACCTGAACCTGATGATGATTCCCACGCGCGCGAGCGTCCGCTCGACATGCGCGGCTTCCACTCGGCGCGCCTCGGCGTACAGCGAGTAGCGCCTCGACTGCGAGAGCGCGAAGGTCGTTCCGCCGAAGAAGTCGCCGCCGATGACCGCGCCCTTGTAGAGTCGTGCGGTGTCGTCGACGTCCCTATTAATGTTGCTGCCGCGCCAGTGCACGCCCACCCCCGCACCCACGTACGGCCCCAGACGACCGATGCGCACGATCTCGTAGCTCGCCTCGGCGTGCGCGCTGAAGTCGTGGAAGGTCCCGTCGATCGGATCGCCGAGGTGGTCGCGGCGGTCGATATCGGCCTTGAAGTAGTTGAGCCCTATCGACAAGCGAAAGCGCGGTGAGAAGATCGAGCCGACGTCCAAATCGGCGCCAAACTCATGGCCGTGGCGTCCGTGGTCGGTCCAGGCCCAGCTGAGAAAGCTGCCGAAGCGGTCGATGCCCAAATGCGCATGCTCCTCCGCCTCCTGCGCGCGCACGCGAGGTGCGAGCGTGAGCAACACCACCACGCATGCGCTGGTGAGGCGCATCACTTTCGATGTCATGCGTCGCTCGCGTGCAAGGAGTACGCCTCGATCACTTGATCGGCTCATCCGGGCGCGCTTGAACGAGGGGCGCCTGATGCGCAATCTCGATCTCGTCGGCGGCCAGCTGCTTGTAGATCTCGAGATTTATTCGCTGTTGTGTATCCATGTACACACCATAACTCACGCGGTACACCGAGTACACCGTTTCCGTGAGGATCGCGAAGATCCCGAAGGTCGTGATGTTCGAACGGTCGAACTTCGCCGCCTTCTCGCGCTCGACTGCGGCGCGGATGATCTGCGGCACGCGTGCGAGCTTCTCCGGCGGCGTGTCGTACGCTATTCCGAACTTCAGGATGACGAGCCGCTTCTCCTGTCCGCGATAGTTCCGGATGCGGCTCTTGAGCAAGTCGCCGTTCGAGATGATGATCATCTCGCCCGAGTCGCTGCGCAGTCGTGTCGACTTGAGCCCGATGTGCTCCACCGTCCCCGCCGCATCGCCGACACTAATGGCGTCGCCGACGACGAAGGGCTTGTCGAGCACGATCGAGAGTGCGGCGAAGAGATCACCGAGGATGTTCTGAACCGCGAGCGCGATCGCTATCCCGCCTATGCCGAGCCCCGTCACGAGCGCGCTGATGTTGATCCCGAGATTGTCGAGGATCACGAGGAGCACGATGAGCCAGAGCAGCAGACGCGCCGCAATGGCGACGACGTTGATCGTCATTCGCGTGCCCGCATCCGCGGCGCGATGCTCGGCGAAGCGGTTCGCCCAGAACAGCACGAGGCCGCCCGCCCAGACGCCAGCCTGCAGCAATACTCCAACGAGCACGATGAGACGCCAGACATGCTCGTGGTGCGCGCTCAGCGTGATTGCGAGGGACCCTGCCCACAACGCCACGATGAGGATGAAGTACGGACGCGTGCGCTTGACGAGGTCTCTGAACAGCTCCCGCAGGTGCGACGGCGGCACTGTGTCACGCTTCGCGCGGCGTGCGACCAGGATTTTGAGGAGGATGAAAGCCGCCAGCACCACTCCCAGAGTGGACACGGCGGTAATCCATGCGGTCACGCTGTTCGCGAGCAGCTCTTGCACGGTAACTTGAATGGAGAAAGGAGCGAGATGCCTAACACGAAGCGAACGGCGGATGTGCGGCGCGCGGGACCAGAATCGGGTGGCCGTCCGTGGACGCTCGTGTACGATGGATCTTGCAACGTGTGCAGCCGCCTCGTGCGCCGCGTGCAGAGGTGGGACTCACGCCACGTGATTCAGGCGATCGCGTCCCAGAACGATACCGTGTCGACGCGCTTTCCGTGGCTTTCGCGCGAGGCGCTGAACGAGTCGATGCACGTGTTCGCTGCCGACGGTCGCACGTGGAGCGGCGCTGCCGCCGCACGGCAGCTGCTCTCGATCCTGCCGTTCGGCTGGCTGCTCGGCTGGCTCTGGGGACTGCCGGGCTTTGGTGCGCTGGCGGACAAGGGCTATCGAACCTTCGCGCGCAATCGCTACCGCTTCGGATGCGGCGACCACTGCGCCGTGGCGCTGAAGTCCCCGCCGCCAGCCCCATCGCCGGCTACGCCTCTCGAGTAGCGAGACGCTGCCGCGCGCGCGACGGCGCGGCGTTGCTCCATGCGTCGATCGCGTCGCAGGCGTCGCAGTTGTGGCAGCGCCACTCCGCGTCGACCTCCTCGCCGAAATATTCGAGGATGTAGCGCGTGCGGCAGCGCGCGGTCTGCGCATACTCGACCATCCGCTCGAGCGACTGGCGGTCGCGCTCGCGGCGCTCCTCGTACGAATGCAGATCGGCGCTCAGGTCCACGGCCGTGAGATGATCGGCGAGACGCTCCCAGCTTCCGCCGCGATGCTCGCGCACGAGGCCGTGGCGCTTGAGCAGGATGAGCGAGATGCGAGCCTTGCGTGCAGGAACATCCGCGCGATTCGCCAGCTCCGCGAGCGACACAGGCGTGAGCATGGGATAGGTCTCGAGCACGAGCGCGACGCGCGCGGCCTCCTGCACCTCG
>JBDTXL010000462.1:0-3699 GCA_040006195.1 Gemmatimonadota bacterium
GCACGAGCCCCTCGCGCGCGTGGCCGCCGCCGTCGCCGACGTAGGACGCGAAGATTCCGACCTGCGCCTCGGGAACGATGTACATCTCGGTGTGGAAGTGCTGCGTGTCGCCGCCGTGGCCGAGCACGCGCACGCCGTTGAACTCCTGCTCGTAGAAGCCGAGCGCCATCGATGGGAGGCGCGGATCGTTGGAGAAGGCGCGGCGGTGCATGAGCTCTGCCGTCTCGGGCTTGAGGATACGCACGCCGTTGTATTCGCCGTTCTGCAGCTGTGCGATCATGAAGTGCGTCATCGAGAGGGCGGACATCGAGCCCGAGCCCGCGGGGCGGAAGCCGCCGACGAACTCGAAGGGCTTCGGAACGTAGATCCCGTTCTCATCCGCGTAGCCGATTGCGCTGTAGGGCTTGAGCGCGTTGGGGACGGGCTCCTGGAAGGTCGCGTACTCCATTTTGAGCGGAACGAGGATGTTGTCGCGGATGTAGTCGTTGAAGGGGACGCCGCTGACCTGCTCGACGATCAGCCCGGCGAGCGCGGCTCCGTAGTTGGAATACGACGCGAGCTGTCCGGGCGCGCGAACGCGGTTGGGCATGTGCTTCTGGAGCGTCGTGGAGATCGGCTCGACGCCGGCGGAGTCTTCGATGATGAGATAGCCGAAGGCACCATCCTCCCAACCGGCGGAGTGTGTCATGAGATCACGGATGCGCACGGGCTTGCCGTAGGCATCGGGGATCTTGAAGGTCTTGAGATAGGAGTTGACGTCGCCGTCGAGGCTCAGCTTCCCCTGCTCGACGAGCTGCATGACGGCGGTCCAGGTGAAGAGCTTTGATGTCGAGCCGATGCGGAAGAGCGTGGTGGCAGGATCGACCGGCTTGCCGGCGGCGATGTCGGCGCTGCCGTAGCCCTTCGCATAGAGGACCTTTCCGTTCTTGATGACGGCGACGACGGATGCGGGAATGCGCAGGTCTTCGACGTGCGCCTTCATGATGCCGTCGATGAAGTCGCCGAGGGCGGCGGTGTCGTCGAGTGCCGGCGTGGCGATGGTGGGGGCGATGGTGGATGCGGGCAGCTGCGCGGGCACTTGCGCGAGCGCCGGCGCTGGCATCAGCGCGCAGGCGGCGACGGCGAGGGAGATGCGCAGGGCGCGGGCGGTGGTGCGCATCATCGGTAGAACGGCCATCGCTCGCTCCTCAAAGGGTTCGCGCTGTATACAACATCGGTATACCAGATCCCGCAAGAGGTGCCGGCACGAGGCGGCGTGCGGCGTGGCTAGAAGCGCACCTTTCCGCGCCCGGACGTCGTCACGGTGCGAATCGCGCCCTGGTCCCACGACGTCCAGCTGCCACGCTCCCCGTGCTGGGCAATGATGCGCGCGAGACGGAGCGCGGCGTTGTGCCAGTTTCGCTCGGCCGCCCGCTGCGCGGCGTCGGGGTCGCCTTTCGCAATCGCCGAGGCGATCATCTCGTGTTCTTTCACGGAGGCGGAGAGATCGTCGAGCAGCACCGTGACGTAGAGGCGCGAGTAGCGCTCGCTCTGCGGCTTGATCGCGCGATGGAGCGTGAGCAGTCGCGGCCCGACTATCCCATCGACGTAGCTCCGGTGAAACTCGAGATCGAGCTCGAAGACGCGCGCGGCGTCCTCGCGCTTCCTCGCCTCGAGCACGAGCTTGCGATTGAGGTCGCGGAGCCGCGCGACGATCGTTTTGCGCCGGGCGACCGAAAGTGATGCCGCCATGCGCGCGGCAAGTCCCTCGAGGTGCCCGACTATGTAGTAGACCTCCTGGCCATCATCGCGCGTGAGCGGGGCGACGATCAGCCTGCGCTCGCGCCCCTTGCCGGCCGAGGCAACGAATCCTTCCTGCTCGAGGCGGTGGAGGGCGCTGCGAACGGGAGTGCGGCTGAGGCCGAGCCGCTCGCCGATGACGCGCTCCGAGATACGTGCGCCCGGGGGGAGCTGCCCCCAGACTATCACGCTGCGCAGATCGTGATACGCGCGCGAGACGTTATCGAGTCGCTCGGCGCCGGCGGCTTTGGCAGCGCGCTTCGGAGCGGCGGTTTTCTTGGCCGGGCGGGATGGGGATGGGGGCACGAACGCGGAGGATACGCGGGCGGCGGCGGACGCGCAAGCGCGGGGCGCCGCCCGCCGAGCTTCAAAGTGGTGGACCGTTGTGGTATACAGAATCACGGGATATGTTGGTCCCCCACGGCTCCTGACTCGATTCGCCTCCACCGGTAGCACGTGCTCGACGACTCCCGCACGCCCTCCGCTCCACCCGCCCGATCCGGCACACTCGCCACCAGCGAGGCGGAAATCGTCGTGCGTCCCATCACCGCGCGGCTCGAGTGCGAAGCGTGTCTCTTGCTGCAGCACGAGATCTGGGGACCGAACCACGGCGACGCCGTGCCATCGTCGCTCCTCCAGGTCGTCCCCCGCGTTGGTGGCCTGGTCGCCGGCGCCTTCGCAGCCGATGGAGAGCTCGTCGGCTTCGTCTTCGGTCTTCCCGCGCTCGTCAACGGAACCTTCGCGCACTGGTCGCACATCCTCGGCGTTCGCGAAAGTGCTCGCAACGCTGGCATCGGCCGAATGCTCAAGGAATTTCAGCGGGCCGAGCTCGCGAGGCGTGGAATCGGCTGCGTGTACTGGACGTACGACCCGCTCATCGCCAAAAACGCGCATCTCAATCTGAATCTCCTGGGCGCGCGCGTCGTCGAGTACGTGCGTGACATGTACGGCCCAACCGCGAGCCCGCTCCACAGCGGCCTCGCAACGGACCGCCTCGTCGTCGCCTGCGACACGACGCCCGCGCCGCACGTGCGCGACGCCGCACGTGCGCAGAAATTCGCCAACTGTTCGATGCTGACGGCCGAGCCGCGGGCCGGTGATCTCGTGGCCGCTGAAGCAGATCACGCGCCGATGATGCTGCTCGAGATCCCCGCCGAATTTCAGCTCATGGCCGCGAGCGAGCCTGTGCGCGCCGCGATGTGGCACGCGGCCACGCGTATGCACTTTGAGCGCGCGCTCTACGCTGGCTACTCGGTGACGGGGCTGCACCGGGATCCGGTCACCTCGCGCGCGTTCTACATACTCGAGCTCGCGCCGACGGAGGCAGCGACATGACGGCTTCCAGCGAGATGCGCGAAGCCGAAGCACAACCGGGGACGATCACGGAGCTTCGCCGCACGCTCGGACTTGTCGATCTCATCTTCATTGCGATCGGCACCGTGATCGGGTCGGGGATTTTCCTCGTTCCCGGCGTCGTGCTCCGCGAGACGGGAACACAGACCGGCCCCGCGCTCCTCGTGTGGATCGCCGCGGGCATCCTGTCCTACCTCGGCGCGCTCACGTACGCCGAGATGGGCGCGATGAAGCCGGATGCGGGTGGGCTTTACACCTATATCCGCGACGCCTTCGGCGCGCTCCCCGCATTTCTCTACGGGTGGACGAGCTTCTTCGTGATAGCGAGCGGCTCGATCGCCACGCTCGCCGTCGCCTTTTCTGGATTCTTCTCGACTTTTCTCCCCGTGGGCGGACTCGGCGCGCGCCTCATCTCGGTCGCCGTCATCATCATCATCGCCGCCATCAACGTTCGGGGCACGCGCAATAGCGCGACGATGCAGAACTGGACTACCGGCACCAAGGTCGCCGGCCTGCTCGTGCTCAGCGTAGCGATGATCGCGCTCGGACCGACGTCGACGATCGGCT
>JBDTXL010000463.1:0-1697 GCA_040006195.1 Gemmatimonadota bacterium
CCACAATCCGCACGTGAACGACCGGCTGCGCGAGATGGGGATCGAGATCCTGATCTCCGGCCCCGAGGGCTTCGACTACTCGGCGATCACGCCCGAGGACGTCGTCATCCTCCCCGCATTCGGCGTGCCGATGAAGGATTTTCAGATGCTGCGCGAATCCGGATGCGTAGTGGTCGACACGACGTGCGGCTCGGTGCTCAACGTGTGGAAGCGCGTCGAGGCATATGCGCGCGACGGCCTTACGTCGCTCATCCACGGCAAGCACTATCACGAGGAGACGCGCGCCACGGCCTCGCAGGCGGAGAAACACATCGGTGCGCACTGGATCGTCGTGCGCGACATGACCGAGGCGAAGCTGGTGTGCGAGTACATCGAGGGGCGCGGCGACCGCAACGAGTTTCTCGCGAGGTTCGCCCCCGCGGTGAGCCCCGGCTTCGATCCGGACTTCGAGCTTCGCCGCATTGGCGTCGCGAACCAGACGACGATGCTCGCACGCGAGTCGTTGGCGATCGGCGAGGAAGTCGGCGCTGCGATCGAGCGCGCGCGTGGAACCGAGGCGCGCGCGGTCGACTTCCGCTCCTTCGACACGATCTGCTCCGCGACGCAGGACAGACAGGATGCCGTGAAGGAGCTGCTGGCCGAGCCGCTGGATGTGATGGTCGTCGTCGGCGGGTACAATTCGAGCAACACGATCTCGCTCGCGGCGATCTGTGCCGAGCACGTGATGACGTACCACATCGAGGATGCGGAAGCGATCGATCCGGGAGCGGGGACGATCCGCCATAAGCCGATTGGGCGCGCCGAGGAGATCAAGTCGAGCTGGATGCCGGAGCACGGCCCGATGCGGGTTGGGCTGACGGCTGGCGCGAGCACGCCGAACAACAAGATCGGCGACACCGTCGCGCGAGTCTTCGCGACGCGGGGCATCGATCCGGCCAGCATCGCGTGACGACTGCTGCGCGTCCGCTCTTCGGCTCGGCCGAGCTTCGCGCGGGCACGACGAAGGTCGTCATCATCCCCGCGCTGGGCGGGAAGATCGCGAGCATGGAGATGGCGGGGCGCGAGTGGCTGTGGACGAGCGACGTCATCGCGCACTCGGCGCCGATCGACGGCGCCTCGTACGTCGAGACCGCGGACTCGGGTGGCTACGACGAATGCTTCCCGACGGTGGCGGCGTGCACGCTGCCGGCGATCTCGGGACGCTACGCAGCGCTGTCACTGCCGAACGCCTACAGCGGGCTCGCGCTTCCCGATCACGGCGAGCTGTGGTCGCAGTCGACGACCTTCGAGCTCAAGACGCTCGACGAAGGGACGTATGCGGTGTGCGGATGGGTGGGGAAGCGGATGCCGTATCGTTTCGCGCGCGCGATTTACGTGACGGCGGATCGCGTGGAGATGCACTACGCGGTGACGAACGATGGGCTGGACCGACTGCCATTTTTATGGAGCGCGCATCCGCTGCTACCGCTGACGAAGAACACGAAGCTCGAATTCCCGGAAGGCGCGCGCGTGCGCGTATGGGCGCAGCACGGCATCGAGCTGGGCGGCCCGGGGGCGGAGCATCGCTGGCCGCGCGCAGTGGCGGCGGGAAAGAATCACGACTTCCGCAATCCCGATACGATTGCGCGGAAGTACGCGTGCAAGCTCTTTCTCGACATGGGCACGGGCCGCGCGGCGGTCGAGGAGCAGAATGCGCG
>JBDTXL010000464.1:0-5674 GCA_040006195.1 Gemmatimonadota bacterium
GCGATCGCGCGCGCGCTCGTGAACGATCCGGTGCTGCTCGTGGCCGATGAGCCGACGGGCAACCTCGATGATCGCGCGACGCGCGGCGTCTTCCAGCTGCTGCGCGATATCAACGCCGCGGGAACGGCCGTACTCATGGCGACGCACAATCTCGAGCTCGTGAAGCGGAACACGTATCGAGTGATCGAAGTCAATCGCGGACAGCTCGTCTTCGATTCCGCGGAGGGAGATGGCGGCGCGGCCACCGTCACTTCGTCGACCCCGACCTGATGCGACTCACCCTTCGCGAAGTCATGCTCGGGATGCGACGCTCGCCGCTGCTCAGCACCCTGAGCGTCGTCACGATCGCCTTCAGCCTGTTCGCCTTCGGTCTGTTCGGGCTGCTCGTGCTCAACGTCGATCGCGCCCTGCGCGGCGTCGAGGAGCACGTCGAGATCGTCGCCTTTCTCGCCGATGGCACGCTGCCGGAATCGATCAGCGCAGCGATGGGCGACATCTCGGCGTTCCCCGAGGTCGCGCGCGTCGATCAGGTGTCGCCCGAGCAGGCGCTCGCGCGCGCGCGCGCGGAGCTGCCCGAATTCCAGGATGTGTTCGACGCGAGCTTCCTTCCGCCGTCGCTCGAGATCCGCCTGAAGGAAGGACACCGCGATCCCACGACGGTGAAGGATGTCACGCAGCGCATTCAGACGTATCCATTCGTCGACGACGTGCGCTACGGCGAGGACTGGGTCAAGAAGCTCTACGACATCCGGAATATCGCGGGCGCCGCCGGCATTGCGCTCGGACTGTTGTTCGCGGCGGTGGCCGTGATCATCATCGGCACGACGATTCGCATGACGGTGCTTGCGCGCTCGCGCGAGATCTCGATCATGCGGCTCGTCGGCGCCACCGACGGCTTCGTGCGCCTCCCCTTCCTCATCGACGGCTTCCTCAAGGGGCTCGTTGGCGGGCTGCTCGCGCTCCTGCTCACATGGGGCGCGAACTGGCTCATCAGCCACAACCTCATCCAGACCTTCTTCTTCGATCCCGGCATCGCCTTCCTCGGTGTGCTTGGCGGCGGCATCATCGGACTGCTCGGCAGCGCGCTCTCCGTAGGGAGGCATCTACGCCGCGTCTGAGCGCGCGCGTCGCCCTCGTTCTCGCGCTTCTGCTGTCCGCGGCTCCCGCAAGTGGGGCACAGCAGAACGCCGATCAGAAGAGTGCGGAGCAACGGCTGAAAGACGAGAAGGGCCGGCTCGAGGCGCTCAAAAACGAACGCGAAGAGCTGCAGCGCCGTCGCACGAGCCTGCAGAATACCGTGCACGATCTTTCCGAAGAGGTCGAGACGCTCGACCGCGAGGCCGACGTCACCGCGCGCGTGATGCACTCGTTGGACGCGCAGCTCGAGACGATCTCGAGCGAGGTCGGTACAACGACTTCCGACCTGGTGCGCGCGCAGGACGAGATCACAGTCAAGCAATCGACGCTGCGTCGCCGACTCGTCGATATAGACAAGCGCGGGCCGCTCTTCTCATTCGAGGTACTGCTCTCCGCACAAAGCTTTGGTGAGCTGCTCGCGCGCTACAAGTATCTGCACCTGCTCGCCGTCCGCGATCAGACGCTCGTGCATCGCGTGCAGGATCTGCGCAACCAGATCAACCATCAGCGCGCGAACCTCGTGCGCTTTCAGGAGAGCATCAAGCTCAATCTCGACGAGAAGGCGGAGGAAGAAGATCGGCTCAGGACGCTGCGCCTGGAGCAGACGCGCAGCCTCGCCACCGCCAAGCGCCGCGCGCAGGACACGGATGCGCGACTCCAGGCGATCTCGCGCGATGAGTCCCGCCTCACGAACGTGATCTCCTCGCTCGAATCGCAGCGACTGCGCGCCGAGCGCTCGTCGCCGAGTGCGCCGCGCGCGGCGAGCACGATCCGGAAGGGCGATGGCACGATGGACTGGCCCGTGCAGGGGCCGATTCTCTACAGCTTCGGCCGTGTCGTGAATCCGAACAACACGACCGTCCGCTGGAATGGGATCGGCATCAAGGCTTCGTCGGGTGCGGAAGTGCACGCGGTCGCGGCTGGGAAGGTGCTCGTCGCCGATCAGTTCGGAACCTACGGGCTCACCGTCATCGTGCAGCATCCTGGCGGCGACTATTCGGTGTACGGCTCGCTCAGCAAGATCACGACGCAAAAGGATGCAGTGGTGGCGAAGGGTCAGGTGATCGGCTACGTCGGAACCGCAGACCCGGACCTCCCCGCGCATCTGCACTTCGAGCTCCGGCCGCAAGGACACGCCGTCGATCCGATGGACTTCCTCCGCGCGAATCCCTGATGACTGATCTCCTGGGTGCGCATGTCTCCGCCGCCGGCGGCACTCCGGCCGCGCCGCCGCGCGCTGGCTCGATCAAGGCGACGGCGATGCAGATGTTCACCAAACAGGGGAATCGCTGGGCCGAGCGCGAGTGCGACGATTGCGAGCGCGATGAGTTCCGCGCGGCGCTCGCGCGCACGGGCGTCGAAGTCACGATCGCGCACGACTCGTATCTGATCAACCTCGCAAGCCCCGACGACGCGCTGCGACGCAAGTCGATCGAGTCGTTCGTGTGCGAGCTCGAGCGGTGTGCATCACTCGGCCTGACGTACCTCGTGTCGCATCCGGGCAATTATATGGATGATCGGGAGAGCGGCATCGCGCGCAACGCGGACTCGATCACCGAGGCGCTCGCGCGCGCTCCCGGTGAGACGATCCTCTGCCTCGAGACGACCGCGGGCTCGGGCACATCACTTGGCGCAACCTTCGAGGAGCTCGCCGATATCATCGGCCGCGTCCCCGAGCCCTATCGCCCGCGCATCGGCGTGTGCGTCGACACGTGTCACATCTATTCGGCTGGCTACAATCTCGTCGATTCGTACGACGACGTCTGGAAGAGCTTCGACAGCGCGCTCGGCTGGGAGAGGCTCGGCGTGCTGCACCTCAACGACTCGAAGACGCCGTTCAACTCGCACCGCGACCGTCACGCCCTGATCGGATTCGGCTCGCTGGGCGAGGAGCCGTTCCGCCGGATCATGACCGACCCGAGGCTCACCCGCGTGGCGAAGGTGCTCGAGACGCCGAAACTGGACAACGACATGCTCACGGACAGTTGCATGCTCCACCTGCTGCGGGGATTCGCGGCGGGCTGAGGACTGTCACGCCGCTCAAGTTTTTCGTCACTCCACCGACGCTAGAGTGGATGGCTCTTTCCATTCACCCGCCGCCCGTGACTCCATTCGCGCCCTCCGTGTCGGTCGATGCGCTCATCGGCTGCGACCGGAAGGGGCGAATCACCGTGTGGAATGTCGCGGCGGCAGCGATGTTCGGCTACGCAAAGGATGAAATTCTCGGGCGCTCGTACGTGGTGCTGGTGCCGCCGAAGTACCGGGCCGCGCACGAACAAGGGATGCGGAATCGCGGCTCGAAGCTGCCGAAGAGCTGTCGGGCGGGCCGCGCCGCTGGCTCGGACTCAAGAAGGACGGCTCGACCTTCCTCTTCGACCTGTCGCTTCGATGGTGGGTTGTGGCGGAGGGCACCTGCGTGCTCAAGTCGATCACTGCCGTCACGAGCGAGAGCGCAGCGATTGGCCATCCCGAGGTGAGCTTCTCGCACTACGACATGACGATCGCGGAGTCGATCCCTCAGCTCATCGGGCTCACCAATGCGCCGGGGCGCATCGAATACGCCAACAAGCGCTGGTGCGAATACTTCGGATTTGCGGAAGCCGATCTCGAGCTCATAGCCGAGCGGCATATTCCGCACCCCGCTGAACGCGCGGAGTGGATCGAGAAGTGGGCGCTTGCCCTCGCGACCGAGCAGACGTTCGAGCACGAATGTCAACTGCAGAGTTTTCGCGATCTACTCGACGACAAGGTGGAGACGCATGCGGTGGAGTATCGTCTGCGCGACGTGTCCGGAGCCTGGCGCTGGATATCTTCGAAGGGAAAGATCACCGAGCGCGCCGAGGATGGCACGCCGCTGAAGGCGGCCGGCACCTCGGCCGACATCACCGAGCGTAAGCAGGCGGAAGCAGCACTGCGCGCAGCAAAAGACGAGGCCGAACGCGCGAGCCGCGCGAAGAGCGAATTTCTCGCGAACATGAGCCACGAGCTGCGGACACCCCTCAACTCGGTGATCGGCTTCGCGAACGTGCTCAAGCGCAATCGCGCGGGCAATCTTTCGTCGGCGGAGCTCTCATACCTCGATCGCATCCAGGCGAACGGTGTTCACCTTCTACGCCTGATCGACGATGTGCTCGACCTCGCGAAGGTCGAGGCGGGACGCATGGAGATGGACATTTCCACGGTGCGCCTCGACGAGCTGATTCATGACCTCATCAAGCAGTGCGAGGGGCAAACGCACGCTGGCGTCCTGCTGCGCGCCGTGTTGCCGCGCGATCGCATCTTTATTCGCGCCGATGGCCTTCGCCTGCGACAGGTGCTGCTCAATCAGATCTCGAATGCGATCAAGTTCACGGAGCGCGGCAGCATCACGTTGGCCGTCGAGTGCGACGACGCGCACGAGCCGATCCGGATCGAGGTACGCGACACCGGAATCGGCATCTCGACGGACCGCATCATTGCGATCTTCAATTCATTCGAGCAGGCGGACACGGGGACTGCGAAGCGCTACGGCGGCACCGGGCTCGGGCTCGCGATTTCGCGCGCGCTGTGCGAACAGATGGGCTTCACGTTCACGTTGAAGAGCGAGGTCGGCACAGGCTCGACATTCATCATCGGGCTCGTACCCGTGATCGGTGCTCACCTGGTCGCGCCTCTGGGCGGTGCCGTCGCCAACTCCGTGACTTCGATTCCGGCAGTGGCGGGACGTTTTGACACGATCGACGCAGGGAGTCGATGATGCTTTCGGCGAGCGAGCTCGAATCGGCTGTAGCCCGGCGCACGCACGAGCTCGAGCAGGCGCTCGCGAAACTCGAAGCGGAGAAGGTCGCGCTCACGCTGGCGGTGCGCGACGCCAGGGCGGGCGAGAAGCAGCTGCAGGGCGCTCTCGACGGAGGACGCGATTTCGTGTGGGAGTACGATTGTCGCACTGGCGTGGTTTTCCGAAGCTCCGGTTGGATGTCGATGCTCGGGTACGATGAGGGGGCCTTCGACTCCTCACTCGAGCACTGGACCGAGATTGCCCACCCCGGCGATCAGGAGCTGGCATTCGAGCTCTTTCGGAAGTTCATGGAGGGCGGCATCGAGTTCCACGAGGCCGAGTATCGTTTGCGCGATGCCGCGGGAGAGTGGCGATGGGTTTCGTCGAAGGGGAGAATCATCGAGCGCGAGGCCAACGGGAAACCCGTGAGGGCAGCGGGAACGTCAACCGACATCACCGACCGCAAGCAGGCGCAGGAGGCCCTGCGAGCATCCAAAGAGGAAGCAGAGCGAGCCAATCGCGCCAAGAGCGAATTTCTCGCGAACATGAGTCACGAGCTGCGCACACCGCTCAATGCCGTCATTGGATTCGCGAACGTCCTGCGGAAGAACCGCGACGGCCGCCTCAATGACACGGACCTCACCTTTCTCGACCGCATCCAGGCGAATGGCGTGCATCTCCTTCGCATGATCAACGACGTGCTCGACATTGCAAAGGTCGAAGCGGGTCTCATGCAGCTGACCTTCAGCATCGTGCGGCTGGATGAGCTGATCAGCGCGA